>CAYULX010000044.1:0-18910 GCA_964445535.1 uncultured Eubacterium sp. | reverse complement strand
TTTATTCAACCAGGTTTTACTCAGGATTGTCAGATGGAGTCCCACAGGAATTGTTATGATAATCATATCTATCAGATTCGACATTCCCGCTGTAAAACCCAGAACCAGCAACTGATTGATGATCCACATATTCACTATTCCCCAAAACAGACCTGCTATCATACTGCAGATATAATTGGGAATCTCTTTGAGCGGCGCACCTGCAGTAAAAAAGATGGGCAATGAAACAAATGTCATCCAGGCTAACCCATAGGAAGCAAGCGGAGTCGCCAGATAAATTAATAAATATATTCCACTTGTGAGTCCTATCCACAGAGAATAGCTCCATAAATATTTATTCATAAGGTGTCCCTCCATTTATAACGGCAATCGTTACATATTAAAGGCTTTGGATATATTCATCGAGTTTATCCGCCCCCATTTGCTTCCAGAAATCCGCCTTATCATAATGAGCACGTTTGCTGAAAATCAACCCGTCTTTTATTTCAAAAAACATACCGATTGTAACACGTCCTGATTTTCCCTGTGGTCTCATACCAAAATATGGTCCGTCGGCATGGGTAAACTCAAACATTGTCAATGACGCAACGTAATTATCCTCTGCCACCAGGTAAACCGGATACACGTTTAATTCCGAAAATGCCTGAAATGCTTTTTCTTCTGCCTCAAGAAATCCGGCTATTCCATGGAAAGGAGTATCTACCTGGGGATAAAATATAAAATCAGGATGCAGACAGGTTTCCAGAGTTTTCCAATCCATTGATGCCAATGCTGAGAGATATTTTTTTACCAGCTTTTTATTTTCAGAAACCGACATTTTCTACTCTCCCTTCGTTAATTTTACTTTGTTAGTCTTCTACTCCCCAGAATCTTCTAGGATTATCGATAAGCATATGATCAATCTGTTCATCCGTAATACCACATTTTTTCAATGTCGGAATTACGTAATCAAACATATGCATGATATCATATGTCTCCGCCATGAGTCCTCTCCATTTCGGAGGTTTGCCGCCCCATGCCATTACAGTATCACAGGGAATAAATAACTGATCAATAAAACCTGTATCAATCAGCCCACACAAAGTTGCCACACGATTTTCGTCCGTTTGAGCGCCCAGCCAGCCTTGCAGCCCAAATCTGTCATGGGCACAGTAAACGCCCTGATCCAGCACATCCCTCTGATACTGCACATTTGGATTTCCGCACATGTGATTCATACAGAGCTGTTTCGGATTCAGGCCATAGTCAATATAAAATTTTGCAATTTCAGGCGCATACGTTCCCTGCTCTGTATGAGAACAGATATTAATTCCCGTTTCTTTCGCAACTCTGGCTGCTGTCTCGAACACCAGTTGTTCATATTCAGAAAGCCCATTTAATCCGCCTGCTGTTTTAATAAAACCTGGTTTAATACCTGTACCAGGGATTCCTTCTGTCACCTCGGACATAAATAATTCATACATTTCCTCTGCAGCATCTTCTTTGCTCACCCACATCTGATTTCTCCAATATGCGGAGCCACCATGAACATCATATAATAAACCTGTAGGAAAAATAATATTGATTTCTCCACGTTCTGATACCTCTTTAAGCATTTCAACATCACGGCCCATATCATTACATGTAAAATCAACAATTGTCTGTATGCCATGCTCCTTTACTTCTTTCACCCTTCTCAGACATTCTTCGACGACTGCCTTTCTGTCATATGGATAAAGAGTATTTGCATCGCTGCCAGGATATGTCCAATAGAAATGCTCATGCATAAGTGTCCTTCCAAGATCTTTTGCATCTACAGGTCCCAATACAGTATTTACTTTTCTTGTCATAATATCTGCCTCTCTTTCATTTCATTATTATTTATTAATGGTAAACATCCTACAGCAGCATCATCCATCCGCGCGCATATTTCATCCTCTGCTGCAAAATATCATTAAAATCTAAATTACAATAGGATTTTCTGCAATACTTTGTACCGCATTCGCAAAAGCTTCGACCGCAGCTCTGCAGTCAGACTGCGTGCCAGTGAACATTGCTCCTGCAAAGTTTGTATTGGTAGGCGGTTCAAAAAAATTCACTAATTTTACCTTTGCTTTCTTAACCGCCATATCCATGGCATAAATGCACTCCATTGGCGGAGCTACGCAATACGCGAGAGCCTCTCCCGGATTTATCCCATTTAAACCAGACAGATAACTTCCCGTTCTGGAAATGCAGTGGGATAAATATATGATTGAATTATCATCATTACAGCTTATAAAACAAACTTCATCACCTTGATGCACCCTCTCTATATACCGATACGCATTTTTCATTTCCTCCGGCGTCGGTCCAGCCAGAATAATAATTACTTCCCCGGCCAGCTTTGTATTCGCGTTTGCCGCTCCCGCATACATCGATTGTCCATAAACTACCTCAACATTGCACATTTTTGTCGCATAGTCTGAAGAAATGTAAGCCACATCATCAGCATCTCCGGAATAAACCAAAAGGCTTTTCTGCCCTTTTTTCAATTTCAACTTATCCGCGACCTCTGAAGTTACCTGAGGTATAATTCTGGCACTTAAAATATGTCCCTTTATTTTTTCATATTTCATATATTATTTTACCTTAATCACATAATCTGTGCCAACGCTGTACCACTGATTTTCTTTTCCAGCATAATCTTCACCAGATCAACAATATGAGCGCCTGCCTCTACCGGAGGCGTACCTAACCGGGAAATATTAGACACTACCGTTCTGTTAGATTCAACCATTCCTATAGTCGGACGATATGCAATATATGCACTCATAGATTGCGAAGATGCCAGCGCCGGCCGTTCTCCAATCAAGTCAATAATAATCTCGGCGTCCAGTATTTCAGCAATATGATCTTCTGCGCCTACTCGACCAAATCTTACAAAGAACGGCGTACCCACAGAAATCCCCTCTGCTTTTAATCTCTGAATGATAACCGGTAAAATTGATTTTGCATTTGCCATAATCGCACTTGAGGAATGTCCATCCGATAAAATAATCTGTACCTGTGGGCTTTTTATACAATTTTTCTGTATTGTTTCAACACCCTCATCATCAAGTAATCTTCCTTTTTCCGGAAACTGGATAAATTCTTCCTTACTGCTGCATCTGGTCTTTACTTCAAAGATTCCCATCTTTTCAATAAATTCCGGCGGCATTTCTTTACGGACTGCATCAATAGCCGTTGCCGCATCGGCCTCAAATCTCAACGCTGACTTTGTAAGATATCGGGGGCCGGCATTTCCTATCCCTATTCTGGAAGGAGAACATTTCTTAAATTTGCGAAATGCGTCGCCATTTTCCGGTTTTTTAACATTATAAATATCGATGAGTTCTCCTTCCGATACATCCGGAACATATTCTTCTTCATATTCTACTGCCGCTGCATTATGACTTTCTTTCCAATTTATAGCTTCTACAGCTGTCAAATCTTTCATCTGCAACAAAACTTCTTCGATAATTCTCTTTATCATTTCTTCTTTCATAATGATCCTCCTCACTCTCAACCCATGAAAATAGATGCGTCACCGGCTCTTTCGGTCAAATGTCCGTCTTCCCAGATTCCCCACTTTTCAAGCCACCGTTTAAATTCCGGGGCAGGCTCTTTATGAGTGATTTCCCTCAAAGCCGCAACATCATGAAATCCCAGACTTTGATACATCAGCATTGGATCGTCTCCCTGCGGAACTGCAATAAGAAATTCACAACCTGCGGCAGTCAGCAGCATCGCTGTATTCTCCTCGTCATTCTGATCCATATCCATAGATACAATGTAGCAGCAATCTGCCCCGATATTAATATCCTGCATTTTGGCACAGAACAAATCCTCCAGCGCACAACGGATGTGCTGCTGTCTGTCATATAAATATTCCGGGCCCAGGAAACCAAGGACAATATCTACCAAAAATGGATCATATCTTCTTGCTAATCCATAACATCTTGACTCCATGGTAAGCTGATCTGTACCAAAATCACCATACGCCGAATCTTCAGGTCCTTCCCCTGTCTCAAAATACATCCTGTTCGGGCCTGTGGACGCTCCCTTCTGCTTTAACAGTGCATGGGCTTCATCAAGCATTTCCACATTTATTCCAAAACTTTCATTGGTTTTCTGGGAACCACCCAGGCTCTGGAATATCATATCGACCTCGGCGCCCGCTTCCACACATTTCATCTGCGTCGTAATATGCCCAAGAATACAGGTCTGCGTAGGAATTTCAAATTTATGTTTAATTTCCGCAAGCCTGTCATATATAGGAAGAAAATGTGATACATTATCCTCCACAGGGTTCATCGCAATCATTGCATCTCCAATCCCAAAACTCAGCCCTTCATATGTAATAGCTGTCATTGCTTCTATATCGTCTCTGGTATCATTAGGCTGTAATCTTGACGCAAGCTGTCCTCCCTGACCGATTGTCGTATTACAATGTCTCGGGGAATGCAGACAACTGCACAGGTAGACCAAATCCATATTTCCCATCAATTTAGCAACTGCAGAAACCATTTCACTGGTCATTCCACAAGACACTCTCCGAATCATCTCCGGTGTCGTTTTATAATCGAGCATCCATTCACGAAACTGCCCCACTGTCACGTTCTTAATTTCATTATAAATTCTCATATTTACTGCATCGATGATCACCCGCGTTACTTCATCTTCCTCATAGGGAACCGCCGGGTTTTCAAAAATATCTTTAAGTAAAAGATTTGAAAGAACTGATTTTGCCGCCACTCTCTCCTGATTGCTCCGAGCCGCTCTTTTCGCAAGAACGTCTCCTGACCGTATTGAGCTGGCCCGGTTCATAACGTCCTTTACGCTTTTGAATTGGTAAACCTCTCCAAACAATTTTGTTTTTAAAACCATCTATAACTCCTCCTTTAAATAAAAATTAAAGTTTTCACCACAACAGGTAGAACCTTTCCCACCGCCATCGGTTTACCAATATCGATATAAGCACCTTCCTCCACATGGATGCCATCGACACAAATAAACTTACATTTGTTCTGTATTCTTCTTTTTAAAGAAAGCCCCAGTGCCTTGCCGAAATCCTCCTCCACAATAATAATAATCCGCTCCCCTCTTTCAATCTCTGCCTATAAAGAACGAAAAAAACGTCTGCTATCTGTTCTACCTGCTCATAATCAGGATATGGAATTCCTTTTATCGCAATCGCAAAATCTCCGACCTCATTTCCATCTTTCAAGACAGTCATTTGAGATTTTATCTGTGATTCTACATTCGGTAAATCTTCCTCTGTTTCCAGTTGTATTTTTATTACCGGAATATTCATAATCGGAAAATCGCTTTCCGTATAAGTAATCGTACTTCCACTCAACTCCATGGAATGATTCCCGGCCCCCACAACAGTTGCTCGAATTGTCTCCAAAGGACGAATTGTCCTGTATTGTTTGAAAAATTTTGAATCTTTTATTGCTTTTCCCAGATTTGTCCCTATATCTCCAAATTGTCTTCTGAAAAATCTGTCAGAGAAATAGATACAGTCTGCTACCCCTCCCGAAAATGTAAAGATGGCATTGTCCAGTTTCCTGTCCCGCAGGCAATGATTTGTCGCCATATATTTCATCCAATTCGATTCAGGTGAAAGACCAACTGCTTCTTCCAGAATACCCACCATGCGTTCGGCCATTCGATCTAAGTCCTGATCAGAAACAATTTTTCCCACTTCCAATAACAGTCCCTCATCAGCAGATAACTTTTTTATTTTTGGCGCGATATATGTTACTCTTCCTTTTTTGTCAAAACGAATCAGCCTTCCTCCTATATCAAAGCACGCTGTATCCGTCACTTTTCCTTCATCAAAGACCGATATATTTGCGGTTCCTCCCCCAATGTCAATATTAACTATCTTCATTCCTTTTTCTCTGGATAAATAATCTGCCCCGGCTCCTCTTCCGGCCAATACAGATTCCAAATCAGGACCGGCAGTCGCCACGACGAATTTACCCGCCAAACCAGCTAAGGCATGCACCACCGTATCTGCGTTCTTTTTCCGCGCAGTCTCCCCTGTTATAATCACCGCACCGGTGGAGATATCTTGCGGGAACATACCCGCATTCTCAAATTCCTGCTCTACAATATCTCTGACCTTAACTGCATCAATCTCAACTGCGCTTTTTAAGGGAGTAAAATACAGAAGACTCTGATACATTATCTTTTTTTTCACAATTTTTATTCTTGGAACCATTGCCGCACCTGCAACATTTTCCAGAGTCAAAAGACTAAAAACAACCTGTGTCGTTGATGTTCCAATGTCAATTCCAACACTATATATATGTTCACTCATAGTCCCACCGCCGCCTTTTTATAATCTGATCTCATTCTACAATTTCTGTATATTAAAAAAAAGCATCCTTATTTTGCTTTGAATCAACCAAAAGATGCTATATTTTTTTTAATGGTATAATAAAATAAATTCTGAAAATAATATCAAGGAAAGGGATAAATCAGATGAACGAACAGCAATTACAATATTTTCTTGAAATATATAACTGCAAAAATTTGCGAGTTGCCGCCGATAATCTTTACATTTCCCGGCAGGCTCTAAGTAAAGCCCTTCATTCTTTAGAGATTGAATTAAATAAACAACTTTTTATAAGAAAATCAACAGGTGTTTGCCCCACTGAAGCTGCTGAACTGCTGAAACCACGAGCAGAAAAAATTATTGCAGAATTCCGCCAGATACATGATGATATCACTTTGCATGAATTAAATGAAAACGTACTGACCATCTATACCTTTGATTGCGTTATGTCATACATTTCTCTGGATTTTATTCGATGGTTTAAAAAACAACATCCTGGTATTCTGTTAAATATTGTAAACACAACAGACTCTGTCTGCGAAAAATATTTACAGGAAAATCGATGTGACTGTGCAATTATGCCTTCTTCCGTTAATTTATCCCCTTATCATGTCACTGAATTATTTACATCACACTTTTGCGTAGCCATGAACCGAACTCATCCTTTCGCACAAAAGGAATATATCACTGAAACTGATCTCCATCAAACCATCATGATAGGAAAAGGTCGCTCTATCGCTAGCTATTTTCAAGAATTAAATTATCTCTTAAAAGCAGGTATCCGCCCACAAATTCAATTTGAAACCACAGATTCTCTGATGCTTTTTCAGGCAACAGAAGAAAATCAAGGCATTGCTTTCGTGTGGGATTATATGTCCTGTAACTGCCAGAACAATTCAATCATTTTTAAACCTTATAAAGAAAAAGAAAACAGAGAAAAAGGTATCCTTTATCTGGTATCCGGGCAGAAAAATAAATCGGACAAAAAGTCTCACTATATCAGCCTTTTCCGAACAGCTCTCCTGAAATGGATTGAAAATAACAATTTGAAAGACACGCGAAATGTATTGCCGTTTTATTTAGACATAAGTACCTAAATGCCTCTACCTACACATTTGACCACCGAAATCCCTGTTTTTCCCCTGTCTCTCTCCACGATTCTTTCACTTCGCCGACAGCCGCTATATAAGCTGCGCATTTGCCGTAATAGTTTCTACGGTTTGCTTCCATGATGCCTGTAACCCATTTGTCAATAAGTTTTTCAATGCGCCGCAGCATCTTTTCTTTTTTACTGTCAGAAAGTTCTTCCGTACTTCTTCCACCTGCAGAAATAATTAAAAAATTTCCCTTCTTTACCGGAAGGTAACTCCTGCAGGTAAATAGTACCATCGCCCTGTGGGGAACCCAACCGAATACTCTTTTACGAAAGAAATATGAGCCGGGATGATTTTTCAACCATACCGGCTCATGATTATTTACTATGTTCTTTTTTCAACTGCCTGATGATCCGCTGAATAATTTTCAGAGACAGATACAATCAAGAAAATTTTCTCCTCTCTTCTATCCTGTAAATGAAAAGCATACTTTCCTGGTAAGCGGCCCGTTTTTCTTTATACATGCATTGTTTGATTTCCTGCAATTCTTTCAGATAGATTTTTTCCAGTTTTTTCAGGCGGAAATCTTCCAGTATGGTATCGGAAAGATATTTTTCATACCATTCCGCCTGGTAATTCCATAGTTCAAGCCCATTTCCATACCGCTCTTTCAGACTCTGGGCAATGAGCAGCCCTTCCGGGTCAAAGTCTCCCGCATAGTGGAATTTATGATTTTCTCTGAGCATATCAAGAAGGACCAGGGTCGCAAGCCCCGGCTGCCCGCTGACACAGACGGCGGCACATGCCGGATACTTTTCTATGACAGCGGAAAACACTGCCGGATTTTCCAGCACATAGACGTCTTCCTGCTGTGCCTCCGCATGATGAAGACTTCCCAATGTACGCAGTGTGATGTGCGCTGGTTCGTTTTCCAGAAAATATCCTTCCAGTCCTCTGTGTAACTCTTCATTATTTTTTCTGCCCCGGATGCCATATGCCAATGTCATATTGGACAAATCATCTTTCAGGATGCCCGCCTGAAAAAACAGACGGTTTTTTTGTTCTGTTTCTGAGAGCAACTCCGGTTCTTTTTCCGGGGAGTCATTGCGGGAAAAATAATCCGAAAGAAAGGCCAGCAGCAGTTTTTCTTCCGTCGTACCGGAATCAAAACAATGTGGATTACCGGAAGCTTCCGCCGCAAAAACCGCCAGTGAGCTCATTTCCTTTTTATCCTTCTCTTCTTTCAGATCAGTCTCTCCGAACCGGATACTCATATGATGCCCGTAGGAAGGAAGAGACAGGCTGTCAATGCCGTTCATCACCCGCCGGATAATATTCCGGAGATTTTCCGGATTTTCCCGGTATTGCCGCCGAAAGATATAGTAGCCTTTTTTATGCTCTTTCAGCACCGTTTCCAGCCATTTTCCCCCAATCGTCCCCCTGTATGTCTCTACCAGTTCCTGAAAAAATGTTTCTCTCTGAAGTTCGTCCCGCTGTCTCTCTTCTTTTTTTGTAATCAACGTTTCACCAAAATAAGCTTCCAGGATATTTTCCGGAGAAATTCCGGCAAATCGGCTTTCCTCCAGGCTGCTGCGAAACTGTTCCGCCGAAATCCTCACTCTCTTTTTCCCCTGATAATCTTTGCGAAAGAAACCTCCAAACTCATTTTTTTCTTCTTGTGTGAGGCCGTCAAGAACAACCTTTCCTCCAAAATAACCCAGGCTGGCATATTTTTCTTTCAGTCCCTCAAATAATTTCTGAAATGCCGGACGATTCTGAAAATAGTCCAGACATTCTTGCATCCGTGTTTTTTCTTTTTGTGCATCCTCCATTTATCATTCTCCCGATTCCACTGTCTGTTCTTCTTTCATTTCTTTAATAAGCCTGCTTTTCCCTTATTATTACTGGCCCATCTCCATGATTTTCCTTTTTCCGTTCCAAGTATAATGAATCACAGATACATATTTGGCGTTTTCCGGGCGGATCAACTGGTAAATAGCCAGCGCCGGGATTGTGTCATAATCTCCCCACAGAATCTGAGAGTTTATCATAAAGTTGAAATCAAATTCTACCATCAGCCGGAACATATCCCGGATGTTCGTCTCATCGACTCCGGCAAAGGCTTCATCCAGTGAAATCAGCTTTGGCGCGTCCGGGCGGGCGCCGGCATATTTGGCCACCACCGCGGAAAAGAGAGGAACATACATGGCCATGGCTTTCTCGCCGCCGCTGAATGTAAAGAAAACCCGATCTGTAAGCTCTTTTTTCTTTTCTCCTGTTTTCTGACACTCAATCTGAAACTCGAACCATTTTCGGTAATCAAGAACTTCCCGCATGGTGGCATGGAATGACTGCACCGAACTGGATTCCATCAAAAAATTTCTCGCTTCCTCGATTTTGGAGCGGAAATGGACCGAAAGTTTTTCAATCTCCTCTCTCCGCATAATTTCCACATCTTTTTCAAGGAGCTTCACCAGTTCTCCGGTATCCAGCTGTTCCTCCTTTTCCGCCCTTCTGCTTTTCCATCGGAGACTGAGTTTCAATCCGCTAGACGACCTCATGGATTCCATAAGATCGTTCATTTTCTCTACCCATCGTTTACTGGACTGAATCTTCGCCCGGATTTTCTTACTGATGGTATTGGCAAGGATATCTTCAAATAATTCCCTATCTTTTTCACTCAATAACCGGGACAACATATCCGCGTCAGCGTCCAATTTCCCCAGCAATTCTTTAAAACTTACTGGAATGCCCCGGTATTTGGCTGTAATATCAATTCTCTTTGCCGTGACTTCTGTAAAGTCAGTATTTTCGTCCAGTTCCTCAAACAAGGTATGAAGGGTGATGTGATAATCCAACAGATACGCCCTGTTCTGATGATATACTTCTTGAAGGCTGCCAAATAAATCGCTTTGTTTCCGGTTGCCGAAGGTTCCGGCAAAAAGATTACATATTTTCTGTGCCTTTTCTTCGGAAATGTATTCTTCTTCCTTCTTCGGTTCTGATTGATTTTCTTTTACATATCCCAATCTGTACTCTTCTTCAAAAATCTGCTGATACCTTTCCTTTTTCGCCAGAATCTGTTCGCCTCTTCGGGCGTTTTCTTCGCTTTTTTCTCTGAGATTCTCTCCTTCTTTTCGCAAATCCGCCTGACGTCCCACAGACGTCTCTCTCTCCTTCGGCAGACTTCCAAGTCGCAGCAGACAATAATCCAACCGTTCTTTAATCTGCGCATAATCTGTCATGGAAAGCTGTTTTTTCACCGAGGCAAGCATTTCTTCCAATTCTTTTTCTCTGGATAATATTTTGCTTTTTTCATATAAAATATCATCCAGATCCCGGGCAATTTCTCCCAGATATTCTTGCTGCATCTGCATATACCGCAGGCTATTTTGATAACGTCCGTGGCTGATCTGTATACTCGCCAGCGATTCCTTATATTTTCTTAAAACCTCCAGGGCGTCAATAAACGCATCCAGTCTCGGCGCAAGATATGCTTTTTTGCAGATTTCTCTGGCCTCCATCCGTACATTGTCCAGCTCTTTCCTCTGTTTCTCCGTCTCCTCCTGCCATTTTTTCACATCACTGTTTCTCTGTTCCAGCGCGTATTCGCTGTCCGCGCAGGATTTGGCCGCTGTTTTCAAGTCGTCAACCGCCGGAAAACGATTCCACTCCTGTCGGAGTGTTTCCATACGCTCACGGTTCTCCTGTAAAGCCCCAATAATCTCATCGTCCTTCCGGGCAAACTCTTCACAGACCTCTGTCCATTCTTTGATCTTCTCCTGCCGGTAACGCTCTCTGGACTGCGTCCCGATAAAATGCGCTGTATATTCCTTTGTGACAGTTCCTTCCAGTATCCCGAGGCAGTAACCTCCCGTTCGCTTAATCCATGTATTTGGCAAGACAGACCGGTCATCTTTTGTCTTTTCGGATTCTCCTGCATCTGACTCGCCAGACGAATCGTCTTTCCAGCCGATGGAAGATAACGCCCTCGAAATACTCTGATACAGCAGTATGTCATTATCCTCATTGTCAATCTGCAGCACTTTCATAAGGTTATCCTTCACAGTCTCCACATCGCTGAAAATGTATTTATCGCAAAGCCCGTCTTCCATGGCATAGATTTCATCCCGATATTCTTCTGAAACCACCAGGGCGTCCAGCGCTCCCATGGACAGCAGCGCCTCTTCCAGTTTTCCCCGCTCTTCCTCGTCCATCTGCTCCGCAAAATCCAGAGTTTTATAAAATGGATAATACGGAATCCCTTTTTCCCGCAGGCGTTCTCTGCTTTCATTTACACTGTCCGGCCGCTCCGGCTCCGGGTCTTTCTGGCTGGTCCACTCTGCAAGTTCTGCCCGCGCTTCCTGCAGATGGTTTTCCACATCTTCTTTCTCTCTTTCCAGAACTCCTTTTTCCCTTTCCAGCTCACGTTCCATTTCAAACATTGTATTTTTTGCCGTATCCCGAATCTCCGAAGCGTCTCTTCCCATCTCGTATTCTTCAATACGCCGGGACATTCCCTGCATCACGGATGCAGCCGGATGCAGCACGGCATTTTTCTTCTCCCAGAGATAGATTTTCTCCTTCAGTTCCGATTTAATTTCATAAAGCAGCGTCTCAAACTGCTGAAATTCCCGCTCCGCCTGATTTCTTTTCTTCCTGGCCTTTTCCAGTTCGACCAGATACCCATCATATTTTCTCTGATGTTCCCGTTCTTTCAGCAGAATTTTCTCCCCCTTCTCCACCTTTGTCATATATTCCCCAAGGACTCTCCGGTGGGTTGGAAAGGCCGAAAAATTTTCCTTGGCCTCGCAAAGTTCTTTTTTGAAAAAAGCAAATTCATCAAAGGGAATTTCTCCCAGTTCTTCTTCCATCTCATAAAGCTGTTTTTCTATATCCGCCCAGTTTTTTTCTGCTTTTTCTTCTTCCTCTCTGATTTTTTCTTCCGCATCCAGACGTTTTTCTTTCTTTTCTTCTTCCTGACGCTCTTTCTGATCCCGTTCTTCCTTCTTTGCCGACAATTCTTCCGAAATCTTTATCTCCTTCTCCTTCAATTTTGCGGCATCACTCTGATACAGGCTTTCTTTTTCTTCTTTTAAGATATCTTCCTCCCTTTTCAATTGTTCGTAATGTTCCGCTTCCTGTTGAACTGCCTTCGCATTTTCTTCACATTTATTGAGAAGTTCTTCCGCATATTTCCGGGAATCCTCATAAGTATGAAAGACGTCCATAAACAGCAGCGCTTTATCATAAAGGACAATCTGATTATACTGGTCATACACCCGCTCAATCTGTTTCGCCGCATGGATTCCTTCTTTCAACGTATCCAGATTAGTCTTCAGATTATCCATATTTTCAATGGCTTCCGACATGGGCCGCAGGTCGTCTTCGGAAAGAGTCTGGAGTGAACTGCTCAGAATCTCATTGATAACCGTGGGCTTGAAATCTTTGGACAGTTTCGGCGTACGAAGCTGAATCAAAAGTTCCAGCAGTTCCTTATATTCTTCCTGGGTCTCAAATCCAAACAACAGCCGGTTGACAAGACCGGCATATTCGCCCTGAGTTTCCAAAACATTTCCTCCCTCGCCGATTCGGTACTTCAGTTCCCTTTTGGAGCAGGTGATCTTACTGCCGGCTTCCTTATATAGATAAATGTCTTTTCCCACCCGCCGTCCGTCTGTAATGCAAAAATACCAAGATTCCAGCTTTCGGTTCTTTCTGGCGCGGATTCCGATTCCCAAAGTAAGATACTCCTCACTTTGCAGACGTTTCAGCTCCATATAAAGATATCCGGTACGTTCCTCGCGCTCGTCGCCCTCTTCCAGAAGATAGTTTTCCATTTTTCTGGCCCGGGAACCAAAAGGATCCAGCCGCTCCGGCCGCATATTTCCATCCAGGAGAAGCGGAATAAAACTCTGCATGGTCACGGACTTTCCGGAACCATTGGCTCCCCGAAGCAGCATTCTTCCATCCGAAAATGTAAATTCTTCCTCATCATAATACCAAAAATCCAGAAGCCCCACCTTATTTAACTGCCATTTGCCATTCATGTCCTATTCTCCTCGTACTTTTCATCTGCACCCTGAAAATCTTCCGGGTACCGCCCGATAATTTTTCCTGCCACAGGATTAATCAGCACCGTGTCTTCTCCCGTCTCTATGAGCGTCAATTCTTCCATGTAGGCGCTTACCGCCCGGTAAAACTCCGCCATGGTCATTTCCCGGTATGTTTTATTAAATCCACCGCCAAACTTTCTTTTACATTCTTCCACCATCCCCTGAAAATTCTCCTTCGGCATCCGAATTCTCTCATCTGCCGACACAGGAACCTTCCCTTCATCCAAATACTTCTTCAAAAGCTCATTGAAGAGCAGCACAATATCCGACAATGTGTTTTCTTCCGGAAAACACCAACCCAGGCGGCAGTCATTGTGAAGTATCAGAAACGCTCCTGCGCCATGAACATGCAACTCGCAGTCAAACAGTTCCGAAAGTTCGCCTTCCACCATATTTCTGTAATTTCTCACATAAGCAAAATCCTCTTCCGTCTCCTCCATGCGATACATTCCCATGGTCATCAGCAATCTCCGGTACACCCTCTGCCTTCTCACGATTCCCCTGTCTTCATCGACATCGATCCATTCCGCCTTTTCAAAATCTTCGGGAGTATTGTATCCCATGATATCGGTGGTAAAATTACGCATAAAATATTTTGAGACGCCGGTATTCTCATACAGTACCTCCCCGCCGATATCTCTGGCGAAATCTTCTTCATTTCCGTCATTCACATCCAATATCCCGCAGGCCACACAATATTTCAATACCTTGATCAACTGCCTACGGTAACGATAAATCGTCCAGTCAATCTGTTCCATCCTGCACTGACTCTGAATATATTCCGTCAGCGACGAGAGTACAAACTGTTCTTCCGTCTCTTTATCTTCCAGAAACATGAGCACAATACAGAAAAATACATATTCCATGGGCTCTCTGAAATCCAGAATACCCATCCAATTTTCCGGCGCAGCCGGAACCTTCTCCACCTTGATCAGATAAGGATTCACGATCAGCTGGTATCCCAGCTTTTCATTGAGAAATTTCTTTTCTTTCCCCGATGCCAGCTGTTCTTTTATCTGATAATACAAGTCTTTGTCCCTTGATTTTAAAATCCAACGTCTGCCAAGCAACGTTTCCAATATCCGCATTTTTCCCCCTTTTCATACTTCAAAATAACCTTATTCAAAAACCAGCGTATACGCCGGCATCCACAAACTACCGTCCGTACATTGCAGTATACAATAATGTTTCACCTGTATATCTTCAATACGATACATCTGCCCGTCCTCTGTCTTTGCCCGGTGACTTTTATTTTCCAGCGCCTTGGACAGCCATAACAAAAAGACATCTCTCACCGCCGGCTCTATCACCGGCAGACTGGCAAAAACCAGACGTCCGTCTTTAATATACGTTTTCCACAGCTCTCTTTCCTCTTTTTGCCGGCGGATGGTCTCTGCCTTCAGAGTCTCTTTCTCTTCAGTGTAATCTATGACCGCGCTTCTTCTGGCCTTCTCCCTGTAATATCTGACCCGGGGGCGCAAAGTCACCACATGGGGATTCTCCTCATAAATTCTGCTGTTGATGCTATCGGTTTCCCTTCTGAATTCTCCCTTCAAATGCAGCGGTCTTTCCATTCCAAATACCATGGCGGACAAGCGATGAGCCTCGTAAATATCTCTGCATCCATAAAATAATTCTGAAAGCTTCCGGTATTCTTCTCTCCGATTCGCTCCCTGATTGCTCATCTCACTGATCCTGGTCGCATAGCGGGTGATTCTCCGAATAATATCGTTGGTGGTATCAAAAACCTTCCCCGCTTCGGACTCTCGTTCCCTGCTGCCGGAAAACCATTCCAGAATACTCTTCCACCGTCCCCGGATATTCTCAGACAGCAGCTTCTCTTCCACGGCCTCCAGTCTCGGAATCGACAGTTCATATTCCGTCTCTTTCGCAAGAATCTTCTCCATGACTGCCGCATCTGTTTTTTTAAGTCTCTCCTCAATGACAGGGACATGCATCTGAAGACTTTTTACAAAGGACCGAAGATATTCAATCAGCCTGTCCTTAAACAGCAGAAACTCCCGGGTTTTCATCATCTCCTCGGCCCTTACACTATTCAGTTCTCTCATATAATCCTGGTAATTCTGATTCAGCCGTACAAAATCAGTGGTCAGTCCGTCCCACCAGCCATGGATCCTTTCTATGCTTTCTTCCCCGGCCATTTCCTCCGTCTTTTCAAGGGTATCCCGAATCCGCTCCAGCAAAGACGGCTCCAGAGAGGACCCCTCAATAAAAAGATTCTCAATCCGCAGGACCATCCTCTCAATCTCCACTGAAATCTCAGAAAGCTGATACCGAAACTTCCTGCTCTTAAACTCCTCGATGGACGTTACTTTTCTCGTGTCCTGTATGGTGAGAAGATTTCCCCACTCTTTTAGTGCCGTCAGGTCCTGCTGGCACTGCTCCATGGTATAACCGGCGAACTCCGGATTCTCCTTCAGTTCCTCATACACTTCTTCCTGATACATCCAGTATTTCAGCTTTTCATACTGTAAATAAAAAAGCCGCATGATAGGGCGATATCTGTCTGTATTCTCTACATTCAAATATTTCGCCTCCAGCATGGGCTTTTGCATTTTATCCTGAATTAACATTATTCCATCTCCCGCCTTGACGTCGATCATTATCGATTTCATTGTATCCCAAAGAAATATATAGGTCAAGACGGCTTGGGAAATTTCCGCCTGTATATGATATTGCTCGTTACCAGTCGCTGCGTGAACAGTATTAAACACAGTCTCTACTTCCCAGCAATCTTCCTTGCCACATAGACGCCGCTGGCTGATGCATGGGACAGGGAATGTGTCACACCGCTTCCGTCTCCAATCACATGGAACCCTTTGTGTACCGTCTCCAAATTCTCATCAAGCTGTACTTCCATATTGTAGAATTTCACTTCCACACCGTAGAGCAGCGTATCATCATTCGCCGTTCCCGGCGCGATCTTGTCAAGCGCATACACCATCTCAATGATACCGTCAAGAATACGTTTCGGCAGCACAAGACTCAAATCTCCGGGCGCCGCTGAAAGTGTAGGGCGCACAAATCCTTCTTCAATCCTCTTTGCCGTACTTCTCCTGCCGCGAATCAGATCGCCGAATCTCTGAACAAGCACTCCGCCGCCCAGCATATTGGAAAGCCGTGCGATACTCTCACCGTATCCGTTACTGTCCTTGAAGGGCTCAGAGAAATGCTTTTCCACCAGAAGGGCAAAGTTTGTATTCTCTGTCTGCTTTGCAGGATTTTCATAGCTGTGCCCGTTTACCGTCACAATACCGTTGGTATTCTCATTTACAACGATACCGTAAGGATTCATACAAAACGTCCTTACCTTGTCTTCAAACTTTTCCGTGCGGTACACGATTTTACTCTCATAGAGCTCATCGGTCAGATGGGAGAAGATCACGGCAGGAAGTTCAACTCTCACGCCGATATCCACCCGGTTTGACTTCGTCGGGATGACCATCCTTTCACAGATTTTCTCCATCCACTTGCTTCCGCTCCTGCCTACTGAGACGATACACTTGCCACACTCATAAACTGTATCCCCGCATATTACCCGGTAGCCGTCGCCGCCGACCTCCAAATCATCCACATAGCTGTTAAAATGAAACTCAACCTTTTCTTTCAGCTCAGCGTATAGATTTTCCAGTACGACATAATTAATGTCCGTACCCAGATGACGTACCGATGCATCCAGCAGTTTCAGTTTATTCTGCATACACAGCTTCTTGAACTTCGTACCCGCAGTGGAGTACATTTTTGTACCCTCTCCGCCGTAACGTACATTGATCTCATCCACATAGTTCATCAGATCAATGGCTGTATTTTTTCCGATATATTCATAAAGCATACCGCCAAAATCATTGGTAATATTATATTTCCCATCTGAAAATGCACCTGCTCCGCCAAAACCGCTCATGATCGCACATGTTTTACAATTGATACAGCTCTTTATTTTCTTCCCGTCAATGGGACACTTTCTTTGCTCGAGAGGATTTCCTGCCTCAAATACCGCTACTTTCAGTTCCGGCGCCTTCTGCATCAGTTCATACGCCGCAAATATCCCGCCAGGTCCCGCTCCGATTATAATTACGTCATATCTATCCATAGTGACTCTTCCCTTCCTTATACTTTAGCAAATGTAACAGACTTTACAAAAGATTTGTAGCTCTTTTGTTTACAATGGATAATTCTATCCATATTATTCATTTTTATCATTCAAGATTTTTGGTATTCCCCGTACCAATATCTAGGGCCACCACGCTTTCCGTATGCCGCGGCTAACATCAGCAATTTGCAATGACAATTCCGGCAGAATCTCATATTGAAATCAACAGCCATTCTTTCATTCCGCCTACTTCCCTTTCCAGGCAACTCGACACACATAATGATCACTGAATCGTTAGGTTTCAAAGTCCACGGCCGATATGTTGTTGCTGTTCCTCCTGCATGATGAAAGCAAAACAAAATAGTTACCGCTACAAACAAGAAAACCGCTGCATCATCGGCGGAGCAGGCGGTAAGTCCAGATTCTGTCCATGCAGAATTCCGAACCCTGAATACAAGGAAAGCGGCACTGCTCCCAAAACCATTATAAACGACTGCGCCAAGTGCCAGTATTACAGATCCTTCAAATCAGAAAAGGGCAAGGTTTTCTTCTCAACCCTAACCGTCACTGATAACCATGGAAATGAGGATCCCTTTGATCCCGCATCACCGTACCCACTCAATCAGGCGGACGAGTACATGAAACTTTTATATGGCCTGATCCGCTTTATCAAGATACACCATCCGAAATACAGTAAATACACGGAACTGGTGGAACTTCTCGGGCACGAATATACCCTCAAGGGAGCTTCTATCATTCTCGGTAAACCGTATCGGACGCTTTACGGCTGGATCCTTACTCTTCGTCCAATCTTTGACGAATATATAGACACCCTAAGCCACATCTAAGTCTAAAGAGATCCATCCACAGATTTATTCTACGGCTGGATCTTCTTCCACCTCCTCTTCACTGTCATCAGGCATTTCAGAAAGCTTCTCCTTTATTTTCAATGCTTCTTAGGACAGCGAGGAATTTTTCTTCTGAAAAAGCGCCATTTTTGTCATATCCGATGTTTCCTTTATCATCGGTCAGACATTCGGCGATCTTGGCCACCTTACCTTCATCCTCATCATTGAATATCGCAATTACATGTAAAACGGTTGGACCGTTTTCTCCGATGAACTTAACCGTAAATTCGATACCTGGAAATACTTTAATAACAGAGCACTGTTCATCGTTTTCGTAATCCTTCAACGCCTTATACATATCGAATCTAAACACATCGTGATCCGTAATGGCACAC
>CAYULX010000043.1:0-19225 GCA_964445535.1 uncultured Eubacterium sp. | reverse complement strand
CAGTGGGAGTACACGATTTTGGTAACGGAGAACGGAACGGAGATTCTCTCTTATTGATTAAAATTTTCATTAAAATAACGGAAAAGACAGAAGAGAGGTGATGGAGTGAATAACAGCAATGGAAAAAAGAAGTTTTATTACGCTTTTTTCGATGCAGAGTATACCTGCTTTATGGAAAAAGACACGTTTTTTGACAGAAAACACACAGGTGAGCTGTTGTCCGTGGGCCTGGTCATCTGTGATAAGAAATTTAATCTGGTACGAACGTATTATTCACCAATCCATCCGCTTTATAATAAAAAACTGACAGATTACTGCAAAGAACTGACAGGGCTGACTCAGAAAGAGATTGATGAGGCGCCTTCTTATGAGGCGGTGTTTCAAGAACTATATCTGCTTTTTCAGGAGTATCCGGTAAAAGAAATATTTACCTGGGGAAATGACGCCCACACCCTGCGGCATGATATTGAGAAGAACCATAAGTTTGTAGCCAGAAGATTTCGGAAAATTGCAGGATTGCTCCAGGATATCACCAAACGGCTGACCAGACAGATTTATGGAAAAGGAATTACATTAAGCCTTTCTGATATGAAATATATCTGTGGAATGGAACACTGCACAGCACATAACGCGCTGGAGGATGCGAAAGATTTGTATCGGATTACCCGATGCTGTCTGCAGGAGAGATATGATAAAGAAAAAGCTGGACGGCTGAAGAAGTATATTCATAACAGAGATAAGTATCATCAATATAAAAGATTTAAAAAGCCGTTGCCGTTTGCCGCAGCCGACGGCAGTATGCCGGGCGGTAGCTGGAAAGGAGGAAGTCTTCAGGAGATTTCCATGCAATATATTGACGTGCTGAAAGAAGGGTATAAAAAAGAAGACGGAACCATCCCGCCGGAAATCCTGGCGCTCTGCGACGATATTCGGAATATTTTCGGGATGGAAAGTCAGGACTACCCGCGCCTGGAATAATTTTTGAAGGAAATTATTTTCATTCATTCAAAATTAACCTTTAAAAAGAACAAATTCCGGATGAAAAATTGTTGCTTTTGAAAAAAGAATGTAGTAAAATTGTAAGAAGGAATAAAGGCGTTTTTATAGAATGTCTGAAGGATGCCTTTTTTCGTTATTAATTATTTTTGAAGGAGGAAGAAAGAAGATGAAAAAATTAGTGACAGCAGCCCTTGTTCTCGCTATGACGGTGGGATGCCTTGCAGGCTGCAGTGGTAATTCCGATTCATCATCAGAAGGAAGTAGCAGTGATGCCAGTGCTTTTTATATCGGCGGAATCGGACCGACAACAGGCTCAACTGCTATTTATGGAAACGCGGCAAATAATGGCGCGCAGATTGCTGTTGATGAAATCAATGAAGCAGGCGGAATCAACGGCGTCCAGATTGAATACAGATTTGAGGACGATCAGGGGGACGCAGAGAAAGCGGTAAATGCCTATAATACTCTCAAAGACTGGGGTATGCAGATCCTTTATGGAACAGTAACGACTGCTCCTTGTATTGCAGTTGCTGATATGACAGCATCTGATAATATGTTTGAGATTACCCCGTCCGCATCTTCCACAGATGTTATCGAAGGTAGGACCAACGTGTTCCAGGTATGTTTCACAGACCCGAACCAGGGTACTGCTTCTGCGCAGTATATTGATGAGAATGACCTTGCCACAAAGATTGGTATTATCTATGACAGTTCTGATCCATATTCTTCAGGAATCGAAGAGAATTTCGTAAATGAGGCCAACGCACGAGGTCTGGAAATCGTATCTGAGGAAGCGTTTACAGCGGATTCTAAGACAGACTTCCAGACGCAGCTTCAGAAAGCACAGGATGCAGGAGCTGATTTGATTTTCCTTCCTATTTATTATCAGGAAGCTTCCATTATCTTACAGCAGGCAAATAACATGGGCTATGCTCCTACGTTTTTTGGTGTGGATGGCATGGATGGTATTCTTACTGTTGAAAACTTCGACACATCTCTGGCAGAAGGAGTTATGCTTCTGACACCATTCGCAGCAGACGCTGAGGATGATGCTACGGTAAGTTTTGTTACCAAATATCAGGAAGAGTACGGTGAGACTCCGAACCAGTTCGCAGCAGACGGTTATGATGCGATTTATGCTATTAAGGCTGCCATTGAGCAGGCAGGTGTGACACCGGATATGAGCACTTCTGATATCTGCGATGCTCTGAAGACAGCTATGACGGAAATTAACGTACAGGGTTTGACCGGTGACGAGGGTGGTTTAAGCTGGTCTGAGACTGGTGAAGTTAACAAATCCCCTAAGGCTGTTGTTATCGAAAACGGTGTATATGTAAGTATGGATTCTGAGGATAGCGCCGATACAGAGGCAGCGCAGGAAACAGACACAGCAGCATCGGAGGAAGATACGGCGGTGCAGGAGTAATCCAGTATAGTTTATAAACAATTGGATACTAAGGCTCAAAAACAATTAAGTATGATTTTTCGCGCCGGACAGGCGCATATCGGATCCTTATTTATAGGGAGAGAGCCCGAAGAAGGGCTGCTGGATGGCAGCCCTTCTTTTCTGTAATGTGAAATGTAGGTGTTTTGAAGAATATAATATGGGAAAGGTTATTACTCACGGAATCAGTGACAGTGGATCGCACATGAATCGGAATAATAATATGCTTGGATGTTTGACGGTATTATATTTTTCGGAATGCTTGCAAATATGACTCTGACAGCAGAGCGGTATGCTGAAATCTGAAAAAGATTTTTGTGTGCCGGAACAGTAAGCAGGTTAAATGTACAACGGAACAAAGTTCTGTACGATACAGTTTCAAAAAAAGAAAAAAGAGGTGGAAAGATGAGTTTTATATCCTATTTATTGAATGGCATCAGTCTGGGAAGCGTTTATGCCATCATCGCTCTTGGATATACGATGGTATACGGTATCGCAAAAATGCTGAATTTTGCTCACGGTGATGTCATTATGATTGGATGTTACATCGTGTTTACCGTGATGACAACTTTAGGTATGAATCCAATCGTCAGTATTTTGGCAGCAATCGTGGGATGTACAATCCTGGGTGTTGTCATTGAAAAAATTGCTTATAAACCTTTGAGAAAAGCGACACCGCTGGCAGTATTGATTACAGCCATCGGCGTCAGCTATTTTCTCCAGAATCTGGCATTAATTATCTTTGGTGCTGATACAAAATCCTTTACTTCAGTAGTCAATATGCAGCCGTTGCGTCTGGTAGGAGGCAAGCTGGTCATTTCTGGCGTGACCATTGTTACGGTTATTGTCTGCATTGTGATTGTTGCGGCGCTGATGCTCTTTATTAAAAAGACCAGATCCGGTCAGGCGATGTTGGCAGTTTCAGAAGATAAAGACGCCGCACAGTTAATGGGCGTTAATGTCAATAAAACAATTTCTCTTACTTTCGCCATCGGTTCCGGTCTGGCAGCCATCGCCGGTGTGCTGCTTTGTTCCGCATATCCGACATTGTCTCCGTATACAGGATCCATGCCGGGTATCAAAGCGTTTACTGCGGCGGTATTCGGCGGAATCGGCTCAGTTCCGGGCGCTTTCATTGGCGGAATTCTTCTGGGAGTCATTGAGATTCTGGGAAGAGCATACGTTTCTTCACAGTTATCGGATGCTATCGTGTTTGCTGTACTGATTCTGGTGCTTTTGATCAGGCCTACCGGAATTCTTGGCAAACCAATTCATGAGAAAGTGTAGGTGCGGACATAAGATGAAGAATTTCAGTTTAAAAAAAATAAATAAAACAACTAAAAACCATTTTATCACCTATGCCATGGTGATTATCGTATTTACGGTGGTACAGTTCATGACTTCCGGCGGTATGATTTCCAGTTTGATGCAGGGACTCTTAGTGCCTTTATGTACTTACTCCATCGTTGCGGTGGGGCTTAATCTCTGCGTGGGATATCTGGGCGAACTGAGTCTTGGACATGCAGGATTCATGTGCGTGGGCGCTTTTTCCAGTGCATTTTTTACAAAATATATGGAAGATTCCGGTATGAATCCGAATCTGCGTTTTTTCCTGGCTCTGATCATCGGTACAGTGGTGGCGGCGATTTTTGGCTGCCTCATCGGAATCCCGGTACTTCGTCTCCGGGGAGACTATCTGGCCATTGTAACCCTCGCCTTTGGCGAAATCATTAAAAATGTTATTAACGTTATGTATGTGGGAAAGGATGGTTCCGGTCTGCACATTTCCATCAATGACAAGGCGTCCTTTACCCTGGATGATACCGGAGATATGATCATTGACGGCGCCATGGGAATTACAGGAACACCTCGGCAGTCCACCTTCCTTATTGGTGTTCTCATCCTTCTGGTGAGCCTTTTTGTGGTATTTAACCTGGTAAATTCCCGCAGCGGCCGTGCGGTCATGGCGATCAGAGACAACCGTATCGCAGCGGAATCCGTTGGAATCAATATTACAAAATATAAACTGATGACATTCAGCATTTCTGCGGCCATTGCCGGAGCGGGAGGTGTGCTTTACGCCCATAACCTGTCCACGCTGACAGCCCTGCCGGCCAACTTCGGATACAACATGTCCATCATGATTCTTGTATTTGTGGTGCTGGGGGGAATCGGAAGCTTCCGTGGCTCTATCATTGCGGCGGTAATCCTTACCATGCTTCCGGAAGTGCTTCGTGGCCTTGCTGACTACCGAATGCTCATTTACGCCATCGTGCTTATCGCAATGATGCTCTTTAACTGGTCGCCGAAGGCCATTGAGTGGCGGCAGAGATTTTCCGTAAAAAAACTCTTCCGTAAAGAAGCGAAGGGGGTACAATAATCATGGCAATGCTTGAAGTAAAGAATCTGGGTATCTCCTTCGGAGGTCTCCGGGCAGTCGATAATTTTGAAGTCAATATTGAAAAAGGCCAGCTTTACGGTCTCATCGGACCAAACGGCGCGGGAAAGACAACGGTATTTAACATGCTCACCGGTGTTTATAAACCGGATGACGGTCTGATCCGCCTGGACGGACAGGATCTCATCGGCAAAAGCACCATCGAGATCAACAAAGCAGGAGTGGCAAGAACTTTCCAGAATATCCGTCTGTTCCACGCTCAGTCTGTTCTTGACAACGTGAAGATTGGACTTGCCAATCATTATAAATATTCTACTCTGACAGGGATTCTGCGTCTTCCGAGGTACCGGAAGATGGAGAAGGCCATGAATGAGAAAGCCATGGAACTACTCAAAGTCTTCGAAATGGATGACAAGGCGGATTATCTGGCTTCCAACCTTCCGTACGGTGATCAGAGAAAGCTGGAAATTGCTCGTGCTCTGGCTACGGAACCGAAACTTTTGTTGCTTGACGAGC
The DNA here is from genome assembly GCA_964445535.1 of uncultured Eubacterium sp. Taxonomy (GTDB): domain Bacteria; phylum Bacillota; class Clostridia; order Lachnospirales; family Lachnospiraceae; genus Anaerobutyricum. The sequence goes on along the minus strand of CAYULX010000043.1, from coordinate 13,868 downwards.
CGGCTGCCGGTATGAATCCCAATGAGACACAGGAGCTTATGGACATGATTCGCTTTGTGCGGGATGAGTTTGACATGACCATCCTACTGATTGAACATGATATGAAGCTTGTTTCCGGCATTTGTGAGGAGCTGACGGTTCTGAACTTTGGTCAGGTGCTGGCACAAGGAAAGACCAGTGATGTACTGAATAATCCGGAAGTTATCAAGGCATATCTGGGAGAATAGGAGGAAATGACTGTATGGCTATGCTTGAAATAAAGAACCTGGAAGTGTATTATGGTGTGATTCAGGCTATCAAGGGAATTTCCTTTGAAGTCAACCAAGGTGAGGTTATCGCGTTGATTGGCGCCAACGGCGCGGGAAAAACCACGACCTTGCAGACGATTACCGGTATGCTTCAGGCCAAAAAAGGACAGATTATCTTTGAGGGAAAAGAGATCACCAAAGTGCCGGGACATAAAATCGTGTCCATGGGTATGGCCCATGTGCCGGAAGGTCGGCGGGTGTTTGCCGATCTCACTGTCCTTGAGAATCTGAAATTAGGCGCATATACGCGGAAAGATAAAAATGAGATTACACAGACACTGAAGAAGGTCTATGAAAGTTTTCCGAGACTGGAAGAGAGAAAGAACCAGTCAGCGGGAACTTTGAGCGGGGGAGAACAGCAGATGCTTGCCATGGGACGGGCGCTTATGTCTAAACCGAGAATTATTCTTATGGATGAGCCGTCCATGGGTCTTTCTCCGATTTTTGTGGAAGAAATATTTAAAATCATTCAGGAGATATCCGCAGCGGGAACCACTGTACTTTTGGTGGAGCAGAACGCGAAAAAAGCGTTGTCCATTGCCGACAGAGCCTACGTTCTGGAAACCGGTAATATCGTACTCAGCGGTGACGCCAAGGAACTGATGAATAATGAATCCATTAAAAAAGCATATTTGGGAGAGTAGGTGATTGTATGGAACATACGGTAATTACAATTGCGAGAAGCTATGGAAGCGGAGGAAGAACCCTCGGAAAGCTTCTGGCCGAGGAGCTGGGGATTCATTGCTATGACAGAGAATTACTCCGCATGGCTTCGGAACAGAGCGGTATCAACGAGGCACTGTTTGGCAAGGTGGATGAGAAGGTAAAGACCATGCCTTTGTTCCGTATCAGTAAAAACATTTATAAAGGAGAGGTTCTGCCGCCGGACAGCGACGACTATACCTCCGATGATAACCTGTTTAATTATCAGGCGAAATGTATTAAAGAGCTGGCAAAGACAGAGTCCTGTATTATTATCGGACGTTGTGCCGATTTCATTTTAAAAGATGAGCCAAATGTCATCAGACTGTTTTTTTACGCTTCCAGAGAAGACTGCATCAAACGGACCATGGCGCAGAACGGCGGGACAGAAAAAGAAATAATTAAAAAAATTGAAAAGAGAGATAAATATCGTTCCGATTATTATAAATATCATACGGGAAGAGAGTGGAACGACGCGCGGAACTATGATTTTTGTCTGAATACTTCCAGCACCAGCTATGAGAAGTTGGTTAAAGTTGTAAAAGGTTATATTGATATCTGTAAACAGTAGATTTTACGGTAGAGGAGCGTAATATGGGAGGAATTTTTGGAGTAGCATCAAAGGAGAACAGTGTATTTGACCTGTTTTTCGGTATCGACTATCATTCTCATCTGGGAACTCGGCGGGGTGGTATGGCTGTGTACAGCAAGGAGAAAGGATTTGACCGTTCTATCCATAATATCGAAAATTCTCCGTTTCGGACGAAGTTCGAGCGGGATGTGGAAGAACTTTCCGGTTATCTGGGGATCGGCTGTATTTCTGACAATGAACCGCAACCTCTTCTGGTACAGTCTCATTTAGGCAGTTTTGCCATCGTCACAGTGGGTAAGATTAATAATCAGGAAGAACTGGTACAGAAAGCTTTTGATAATGGGCGCGCACATTTTCTTGAGATGAGTGGCGGCGGCGTGAATCCAACTGAGCTGGTTGCTTCTCTGATTAACGAAAAACAGGGTATTTCTGAAGGTATCCGTCATGCTCAGGAATCTATCGACGGATCCATGAGTGTGTTGGTCATGACAGAACATGGGATTTTTGCCGCGAGAGATCTTCTGGGAAGGACGCCTTTGTTTATTGGGAAAAAAAAAGACGCTCACTGCATTTCTTTTGAGGATTTTGCCTATGCCAATCTCGGATACAAAACCTGCAAGGAGCTGGGACCGGGAGAGGTGGTATTTGTCCGCCCGGATAGCGTGAAAATGGTAGTCCCTGCCAGAGATAAAATGAAGATCTGCTCATTTTTATGGGTATATTATGGTTATCCGAATGCTACCTATGAAGGAGTCAATGTGGAAGCTATGCGGTATCGCTGCGGTGAACTTCTGGCGAAGAGAGACAATGTGCAGACAGATTATGTGGCAGGTGTGCCGGATTCAGGCACCGCCCATGCGGTAGGATATGCCAATGAGTCAGGAATTCCGTTTGCCAGACCTTTTATCAAATATACACCGACCTGGCCGCGTTCTTTTATGCCGCAGAATCAGACAAAGAGGAACCTCATCGCGAAAATGAAACTTATCCCGGTGCATCCGCTGATCAAAGGGAAGAAACTACTGCTTATCGATGATTCCATCGTAAGAGGGACGCAGCTTGGTGAGACGACAGAGTTCCTTTATGAGAGTGGTGTAGAAGAAGTACACATCCGTCCGGCCTGTCCGCCGTTGCTCTATGGCTGTAAGTATCTGAATTTCTCCCGTTCCAAATCTGAACTTGATTTGATCACCCGGCGGGTGATTTTAAAGCGGGAAGGTGAGGAGAAAGCCAATGACCCTGAGATTCTTGCGGAATACGCTAATCCGGATTGCGAGAGATATCAGGCCATGATTGACGATATCTGCAAAGAGCTGAATTTTACCTCTCTGCGTTTTCACAGACTGGACGACATGATCGAGTCCATCGGCTTACCAAGGGAATGTCTGTGTACCTACTGCTGGGACGGAAAAGAATAAAAAGAAGAAAATAAATGAAATATAGAAAATAAAAGAAAATTAAAATACGGATGAGACGTCTGGGTTATGATGCGGCAGTTCATACTGCCGCGTTAATTTGTTAAGTTTTTTTTTACAGTTTAACAATTATCCTCTTTACTTCTTTCAAAATGTATTCTAATATAGGTATAAGTATTGCCTGAGACAGTCGAAGCTGGAATGATGATGGAAAGCTGGCGAAAAACTGTGTCAGGGCAATAAAAAATGCAGAACGGCGGTGCAAACACCGCCGCAAAAGAAGCAGGAGGAAGAACATGAAACGATATATTGCGATAATATTGGCTGCACTGATGACGGTATCTATGGTAGGATGTGGACAGTCTGGAGATTTGTTTACGGAAAGCACGGCTTCCGGTGACGCTTCCCAGACGGCGCAGGTGGATGAAGCAGGTATGAAGGTAGGGTATATCCTTCCGTCGGGAACGGATACCACGGATACTAGTTCCCGGATTGAGGATATCCGGCAGATGCAGTATGAGACAGGATTGAAGGACAGTCAGGTGTTGATTCAGACCGATGTATCAAGAGATGACTGCGCTTCAGTCATAGATGATTTGGTAGGAGACGGCTGCAATATTATTTTTGCCTGTGATAGCCGGTATGAGAATGCCATGTTGGCCGCGGCAGAGCAATATCCGGATGTGCAGTTTTGTCAGGAAGACGGCACAAAGGCGAAAAAGAGCGGCCTGGACAATATGCACACTTACTATGTGCGCCTTTTTGAAGCCTATTATGCTGCCGGTGTGATTTCTGGAATGAAGCTCAATGAGTTCCTGAACAGCGGAAGTATCACAAGCTCCGAGTGTGTGATTGGTTTTGTCGCCAATGAGGAATCTCCGGAGACCATCAGTTGTATCAATGCGTTTTATCTGGGCGTCGGAGAGGTTTGCTCACAGGCTTCCATGCTGGTGCGCTATACCGACGGCAGCGGAGACTATGATGCGGACGCGGAGGCCGCACAGCAGCTTCTGGCAGCGGGCGCTTCCCTCATGAGTCAGTTTACGACGACAACCGGCGTGGCTACTATCTGCGCGGAAAATGATATCCCGATCGTGGGAAATGCGGTGAACATTATCAATGTGGCTCCAAGCGAGGCGCTTACTTCTGCTGTTGTCAACTGGAATGTATATTATACTTATGCCGTCAACTGTGTGTTGGATGGAACGGACATCGACACAGATTGGTGCGGTGGTTATGATGACGGTTCCGTAATATTGAGCCAGTTAAATGACGATTATCTGCCGGACGGCAGTGTGGAGCGTCTTCAGGAAGTGGAGAGTGAATTGCGGAATGGCGATGCCAAAATATTTGATATCGAGAAGTTCACTGTGAACGGCAGCTCCCTGGAGACTCTGTCAGAAGAAGACGATGATTTTACGAAGTTTGCCAAAAATATAAAAAACGGTGAATATCAGGAATCAGGAAGACGTTCCGCCCCATCCATGAATTTCTTTGTAGACGGCGTTGAGGAAAGCACCTATGATTATCTGGATGATGAAGAAGATACTGCGGACAGCGAGTCAGACGCCGCAGACAGCGATGCTGCGGATGACGAAGAAGAATAAAAGGCTATGAGATAGTTCATTCCATGCGTCAGCAGCGGGTTTCCAAGAAGTCATGACTGAACAGTTATGAAGCGCCGCAGTAGTAATCAGATTTTTTTCTTGTATTGCGGGAAAGAATATGTTACCATTATACAAGTTGTGTTTGATGACAGGAGGTGAAGAAGTTGATAAGAACAGCAGTTACAATCGTTTTCATCTTGATATGTATTGCGTTAATTGTAGTAGTATTAATGCAGGAAGGTAAGTCGGCCGGACTTGGGGCATTAAGCGGACAGGTTGATTCCTATGTGAGAAAGAATCACGGACGTACAAGAGAGGGTAAACTGGGAAGGGCGACAGTCATTCTCGGCGTTCTGTTTTTCGTTATTGCCATTGGTCTTGAATTGAAGTTTTTTCAATAAATGAACGACCACAGATAAATGACTATAGTATGTGAAGTTAAGAAAGAATCCCCTTTTGCCGGCAGACTTATACCCGGCAGGAGGGGGTTTTTTATACGGAAATTAGAGTGGATTCCGGTAAAAGAGCGAATATATATATAAAATATCAAAGATGTGGGATTCTATAATAAATGCAGCCAACGGAAGACAGGAGATTTATATAGTTATATGGAAGATAAAAAATTATTTGAACAAAGGAAAGAAAGTATCCGGAACATGATTTATGATGAGGAATATATTCCTTTAAAATTTAAGGAAATAGCATATTTGATGAATGTTCCGCATAAGGAAAAAGAGAAGCTCAGGGAAGTGTTGGATGCGCTGGTGGCGGACGGCAGTGTGGAGCTTACCGTCCGGGGAAAATATATGAAAGCAGATAAGGAGAGCCTGACCGGCGTGTTTACCTCTCATCCCCGGGGATTTGGTTTTGTGACGGTGGAAGGAGAGCCGGAAGATATTTTTATTCCTGCGCCGTACACAGGCGGAGCCTTTCACAAAGATGTGGTAAAGGTGAAGATTTCCAGAGAAAGTCACGAGGAAGGAAAACGGAAAGAGGGCGTTGTTCTGAAAGTCCTTGAGAGAGGGACAAAGACCCTGGTGGGGACATTCATGAAAAGCAAATCTTTTGGATTTGTCCGGCCGGATGACGCCCACTACGGACAAGATGTGTTTATCTCCAAAAAGAACTGCGACGCCGCCATGAACAACGACAAAGTGGTAGTGGAACTTTTGAGTTACGGAACCAGGGAGAAAAAGCCGGAAGGGCGCATTGTGGAGATTATTGGCAATACCGACGATCCGTCCACGGATATCACAGCCATTGTGAGAGCTTTCGGGATTCCCGATACATTTTCCAATGAAGTGATACGGGAGGCGAGGTCGATTCCCGAAAAGATAAAGATTCCAAAGGGGGAGAACCGTACAGACTTCCGTGAACTGCTCACGGTGACCATCGACGGCGAAGATGCCAAAGATTTGGACGACGCCATTACGATAAACCGGAAAGGAGACGGTTATGAGCTGGGAGTACACATCGCGGATGTGAGCAACTATATGAAGGAGGGAGAACCTCTTGATAAAGAGGCTATGGAACGGGGAACCAGCGTATATCTTTGTGACCGGGTGATTCCTATGCTGCCGCGAGAGTTATCCAACGGCATCTGTTCCCTCAATGCCGGCGTGGATCGTCTGTCTTTAAGCTGTGTCATGCAGGTGGACGCCAAAGGGAATGTCATCGGGCATCAGATTGTGGAGTCCGTCATCCGCGTGGACAAACGGATGAGCTACACGGGGGTGAAAGCGATTCTGGAGGGAAAACCTCATCCAGAAGGAGAACGGGAAGATATCCGGGAAATGTGTTTCCTTATGAAAGAAGCGGCCGCCGTTTTAAAAGAAAAGAGAAAAAAACGCGGCGCCATCGACTTTGATTTTCCGGAATCGAAGATTGTCCTGGACAAAGACGGATATCCGATGGACATTCATCCTTATGAGAGAAATGTAGCCACAGACATTATCGAAGACTTCATGCTCCTGGCCAATGAAACGGTGGCAGAAGATTATTTTTGGCAGGAACTCCCCTTTGTATACCGGATCCATGAGGAGCCGGACCCGGACAAGATTGCCAGACTGGACACCTTCATCCGAAACTTCGGTTTCTATATGAAGACAGGACGGGAGCATTTCCATCCAAAAGAGATTCAGAAACTGCTCTTTGCCCTTGAAGGAGAACCGGAGGAGGCCCTAATCAGCCGTCTGGCGCTGCGATCCATGAAGCAGGCAAGATACTCTACCTTGAACGTGGGACATTTCGGCTTGTCCACCCAGTATTACACCCATTTCACTTCTCCAATCCGCCGGTATCCGGACTTGCAGATTCACAGAATCATTAAGGAGAACATCCACGGACGTTTGAGCCGGAAACGGGTGGAACATTATGAAACCATCCTCCCGGCTGTGGCAGAACAAAGCTCCAAGAGAGAGCGCCGGGCGCAGGATGCAGAGAGAGAAGTGGAGAAACTGAAAAAAGTGGAATATATGGAGAAATTCATCGGAGAAGCCTTCGACGGCGTTATCTCCGGCGTCACCGCGAAAGGCTTTTTCGTGGAACTCGATAATACTGTCGAAGGAATGGTTTCCGCCCAAAGCCTGATGGATGATTATTATCTCTTTGATGAACAGCAATACCGTTTGGAAGGAAAACGAACCGGCCGGATCTTCACGCTGGGACAGAAGGTGCGGGTTGTCATGGCTTCCGCCAGCAGAGCGGCCAAAACCATCGACTTTGTACTGGAAGAATTCTCTTCCGCCGCCGGCTGGGATGTGCATGGAGAGAAATATAATACTTTTGGCAGCGAAAACGACGATTCTTCCCGGGAAGAGGAGATCTTGTTTGACGGCGACGAGGAGGAATGGTATTCTGACGAGGAGGAAAGCTGGATTCAGAGTAAAGAAGATATCGCAAAAAATGACTGGCTGGATGATGAGGAGGCGGATCGTCTTTTAAAGCTCTACGAGGAGAAAAACGTGAGAGAGATCTGAGCATGGGACAGCCGGGGCAAAGACAGAAGCTAATATGCAGGCGGCAGCCGGGTCATGGAAAAAACAGGTATGCTGCCGAGATGAAAACAGAAAAGGAGAGGAAACAGTGGCAAAATCAGAAAATATCCGCTTGATCGCGAATAACAAGAAGGCGTATCATGATTACTTTATAGATGAAAAATATGAAGCGGGCATCGCTCTCCACGGTACGGAGGTGAAGTCTCTGCGCATGGGAAAATGCAGTATCAAAGAGGCGTTCATCACCATCAACCGGGGAGAAGTGCTGATTCAGCATATGCACATCAGCCCTTACGAGAAAGGAAATATTTTTAATAAGGATCCTCTGCGTATCAGGAAGCTTCTTCTCCATAAGGCGGAGATTCGTAAGCTGGAAAGTCAGGTCAAAATGAAAGGATATACGATCATGCCTCTGAAGGTGTACCTGAAGGGAAGCCTTGTAAAAGTGGAGATTGGACTGGCCCGGGGCAAGAAACTTTATGACAAGCGGCAGGATATCGCCAAAAAAGACGCTCAGCGGGAAGCCCAGAGAGATTTTAAGATACGGAATCTAGGATAAATAATTTTATCTGGAATCCGGGATAAAAAATTTTCCTTGACATATTTTTTATATTCAGTATAATAAATTTACTGCAGTTTAGTCTGTGGGGATACAGCAGCACTGCGAGAGAGCAGCACTTTGTTTGTAACAGTACGGGCTTGTACTGGTTTCGACGGGGGCTTTGAACGTGGGGCAGCCATCCGTGGTCCGGGACCACGCTAAAACTCGGAATTAAATATAAACGCTGAAGATAATAATTTAGCATACGCTGCCTAAGTTGCAGCTGTCGGCCTCAGCATACCCACAGGCTGGGAGTCCGGCACCGATTATGTGGGACACTCGTATCTGTAAGCTTTGCCGGGTATGAAGTAATATGAAGCTACTGAAGTTCGGAGTTTGTCTTTAGACGCCGGACGGAGGGAATGTTAAAATAAAGACTGTGATGGGAGATACCGTGCGGAATAGGTTTTCGGACAGGGGTTCGATTCCCCTCAGGTCCATTAAAAAAACGCTTATTTATGCGTTATTTAAGGTCATTGAAACAAGAGTCATTCACATATCATTCAAATTAAAAAAATGATTGAGAAAGGAGATTCTTGCACATATGATGTTAAAAAAGAAACATGGATATTTTACTTTGTTTTGTAAGATATCCATGTTTTTCATTTTTAAAATGGTTTTCAATTCTTCGTAGGAATAAAAAAACAAGTATGATGTTTATTGATATCGGTATCAGAAAGGAACGCATCTATGGAGAAAAAGAATTTGTTTGGGAAATGCCCCACACAACACTATCCCGGCAATTAAAGACGCTGGAGAATGAGGGGCTGATTATCCGACGGGAGTATCGACAGATTCTGATAATCTGTTTTTCGTAAGATAAATAAGATTGACAAACTTCACAAAGGTGTATAATAATAAAAACATAAGAAATAATCATGGCAGTATTGCCGTGACAGCAAACCGAGTCATGCATTTGCAGTTAAGCAGAAAGGAAGAACTTATGACAATTATTAAGATAACAAACGGTAATTTTGATAAAGAAGTGTTACAGTCGGACAAGCCGGTGCTCATTGATTTCTGGGCGTCCTGGTGCGGACCTTGCCAGATGCTCTCGCCGGTTATCGATCAGATGGCAGAAGAAGTCGATGATGTGAAGTTTTGTAAGCTCAATGTGGATGAAGAGCCGGAATTGACGTCGCAGTTTGGCGTGATGAGTATTCCGACGCTGGTGGTGATGGAGCAGGGCAAGGTTGTCAATCAGTCTGTGGGATTCATTGACAGAGATGAAGTTCTGGCGCTGATTGGAAAATGATGGGAAAGGTACATCTTTACGTCATGAAAACGGATGACCTGAATGACCCTAGAGACCATGAAGAGTGGGATAAAGAACTGCCGGCAGGTCGATGGGAGAAGGCGGTTTTGCCGATTTCCCCGGAAGACCGCAGGAACAGTGCCGGAGCGGGGTGGCTGCTCCGGTATGTATTTTATAAAGAAGGGATTCCTTTAGAGAAGGAGTCTCTTATGTATGGAAAACATGGGAAACCTCGTCATGAATCGCTGCATTTTAATCTTTCCCATTCGGGAGTATATGTGATCTGTGCGGTTGGAGAACAGGAGATCGGCTGCGATATCCAGAAATTAAGACCTTGTAAGGAACAGATGGTGCGAAGGTTTTTCACCCCCGATGAGCAGGAATATATTTTTGCGGCAGATGGATCGGAGCAAAAAGAACGTTTTGTGACCTTATGGTGCAGAAAAGAAAGTTTTTTGAAGCGGACAGGAGAGGGACTTATCAGAGAGTTGAATCAGTTGTCCTGTCTGGACGGAACGGATTTCTATGAAATGAAGATGGGTGATTATATCATTTGCATCTGCGGAGGAGGACTGGTCAGGAAACGGCCGAGCAGGTCTTGTGAAGGCATTTCCTGTGAAGATATTTTCTGCGGAGACATTTCCGATAATGTCCTGGTGGAATTTGTAACGCCGGCGCAGTGTCTGCTACTGTTTACGCGGTGACCAGTGTCTGCGTCTGCCGGAAGCCAATTGACAATTGTTGTGGAATGCAATATAATTTTGTTGTATTTACAGTGAAGAAGGCGACTGGAAGTACAAGATAAACCAAACAGTTGTCAGGAGGACAGGAAATTGGAACAGTCAAAGATCGAAGCCATGATGGATGGCAGGACTCTCACAAAAGAGAATATTTTAAATATGTATCAGATGGTCCAGAATGCTTCGGATGCAGAGGAGAAAAAGAAAGTGATGAAGCATTCCGTTTTTTTTGTCGGCCAGCTTCCATTAAAGGAGAATCATGCGGTGGATGTGGAGAAGACAGAACGGATTGTGAACACGACAGTGCCGCTTGATGAGCTTGAGACATATATGCAGTATCTGCTGGACGGTCTGGCGACGCAGACACTTCTTTTAAAGAAGGAAGACGGCTCTTATGAGGTAAACACCAAGTATGAGAATACGGTGGTGAAAGCCCGGAAGATTGCCAGAGCGTATCAGCTTGAGCAGGAAAAGGCAAAAGAAGAATCTTTGCCAAAGGCGAAGAAAATGTATCAGATGGGAACGAAGTACTATCATTCCGGACAGTATACAGAAGCCGCTGCCTGCTTTTTAAATGCAGTGGAAATGGCAGACTACAGGATGGCCTGTTACAGTCTTGCCATGATGTATATGGAAGGAAAGGGTGTGGACGTTTCTTTCAGTGAGGCGCTTTATTATGCCCGGAAGGCCATTGTACAGGGAGGCGTCATTGCGGAGCCTTTGGAAAAAGAGATTCTTAATAAGATAGGTCGATAAAGAAAGGAATAAAACAATGAGAAAAAAAATGTTGGTAGCCAGTCTGACACTGGCGCTTGCAGCAGTCATGATTGGCGGCTGCGGAAACAGTAAGGAGAATGACACAGCACAGGAACAGACTACGGAGAGTCAGGTACAGACAACGTCGACTGTGGATTATAGCCAGGGTCTTAACGATGACGGCACCTTGGCGGGAGATAATAACGCGGATTATGTGACTCTCTGCGATTATTCTGCCATTGAGATTCCGGAAAGTGAGGTCGCGGTGGAAGACAGCGAGGTGGATACAGAGGTGGATTCGCTGATAGCGAATTTCCAGACAGAGAACCAGGTGACAGACCGCGCTGTGCAGGATGGAGATGTGGTCAACATTGATTATGTGGGAACCGTAGACGGCGAGGAGTTTGACGGCGGAAGTGCCGAAGGCTATGACCTGACCATTGGCTCCGGCTCCTTTATCGATGATTTTGAAGATCAGTTAATCGGGCACAATCCGGGGGATGAGGTACAGGTGGAAGTAACCTTTCCGGATGATTATTCTTCGGAAGACCTGGCCGGCAAAGATGCGGTTTTTGATACCACGATTAACTATATCAGTGAAACGGTCACCCCGGATTTGACAGATGATTTTGTGAAGGAGAATCTGGAGGAGGCGTACGGATATACTTCTGTGGACGATATGAAAGAAAAAATTCGTCAGAATCTGCAGGATGACAAAGAATATAACTATATCTGGACTTATATGATGGAAAACTCCACTTTTGAAGAGATTCCGGAAGAACTGGTGGAACTGCAGCTCAATGTTGTGATAGACGGACTGGAGGCAAGCCTTTCCTTACAGGGAACGACCATGGAAGATTATCTTTCCAGCAGCGGGTATGAAGATGAAGAAGCTTTGAGAGACGCTTATTATGAGGACTGTGAGAATATGGTGAAGACCTATCTCATTGCCGATAAAGTGGCACAGGAACAGAATCTGTCGGTGACAGACGATGAGGTCAGCAATTACTTTAAGAAATTTTATAATACGGATAGTTATGACAGTTATGTGGACTACTATACAAGAGCCTATGTAAACCGTATCGTTTTAAATAATCTGGTTACAGAGACTCTGGCAGACATGGCGCAGGTGGGATAAATATATCGGAAAGAAATGCGTCCAGAAGAAAAGAACCTATTTGGATGCAGGATTTTCTCTGTGATTTTATAACAAAAGAATAAAATGGGAGGTCCTGATGAAAGATTTAAAAAATTTAAACCGCGTATTATTAAAGTTAAGCGGAGAGGCGCTGGCCGGAGAGAAGAAGACCGGTTTTGATGAGGCGATGGTTCTTGATGTGGCAAGACAGGTGAAACAGGTGGTGGATTCTGGCGTTCAGGTTGCCATCGTAATCGGCGGCGGCAATTTCTGGAGAGGAAGAACCAGCGAGAATATGGACCGGACAAAAGCAGACCAGATCGGAATGCTGGCCACGGTCATGAACTGTATTTATGTGTCAGATATGTTCCGTCATACCGGTCTGAAGACGAAGGTATACACACCGTTTGTCTGTGGTGCGTTTACGGAGCTGTTCTCCAAGGATGACGCGGTGGCAGAACTGGAAAAAGGAACGGTGACATTTTTTGCCGGAGGAACCGGACATCCGTATTTTTCCACAGATACGGCGACAGCGCTTCGCGCTATTGAAATTGAAGCGGACGCCATCCTTCTGGCAAAAGCCATCGACGGCGTTTATGACAGTGACCCTAAAGTGAATCCGAATGCGGAGAAATACGACGAGATTTCTCTGGATGAAGTGCTTGCCAGAAAGCTGGGTGTTATCGACCTTACTGCGACCATCATGTGTCTGGAGAATAAGATGCCGCTGATGATTTTCGGACTAAACGAAAAAGACAGCATAGCGGCGGCCATGGGAGGTCAGTTTAACGGGACTTATGTGAAAGTTTAATTATGAATTCAGTCATCTATTTGTGCCTGCAAGTCAGTCAGCTATATCTGCACTGGAACATGTTTCGTACCGCCGGAAAAATGTTGACAAAACAGTACGATTGATGTAAATTATGTGTATATATTGGAATCACATTTTTCAATATGAAGAGAAGTGACAAAGAGATTGAAAACAGGATGCAGGAGGTTACATTATGATTGAAAAATATACGGAGAAGATGCAGAAGTCCGTGGATAACCTGGAGAAAGAATATAATTCTATCCGGGCAGGAAGAGCGAACCCGCATGTTCTCGACAGAATTAAGGTAGACTATTATGGAACGCCTACCCCGCTCCAGCAGGTGGGTAATATTACGGTTCCGGAGCCGCGTATTCTTTGCATTCAGCCATGGGAGACTTCTCTTCTTAAAACCATTGAGAAGGCAATTCAGCAGTCGGATGTGGGCATTCATCCGACCAATGACGGAAAGATGATTCGTCTGATTTTCCCAGAGCTGACAGAAGAGCACAGAAAAGAACTGGTGAAAGATGTAAAGAAAAAGGCAGAGGGCGCGAAGGTTGCTATCCGCAACATCAGAAGAGATGCCAATGATTTCTTGAAAAAGGCAAATAAAAACGGGGACATTACAGAAGATGAACTGAAAACAGAGCAGAACAAGGTTCAGAAGGAAACAGATAAGTACGTTAAAATTGTTGACGAAGCGATGGATAAGAAGTCACAGGAGATTCTGACAGTGTAGAAGTTATCTGCTGCAATCCTTGTTTTGAGCGTATGGATGGAGAATGATTTTTCAAAAACCAGGCAGCCGGGATGACTGGCTTCCTGGTTTTTTTGTGAATAATATTCCTGAAATAATATTTACAAAAGATAATATTTTTAAACAAGATTTTCTGACCATAAAATAACAGGTAGTTTTTGACACTACCAAATAACAGTCGGAGGAACAA
>CAYULX010000042.1:0-20736 GCA_964445535.1 uncultured Eubacterium sp. | reverse complement strand
ACTCGTAAGAGTCGCGCCTGCCCCTGTTTGGAACTATCTATTTCCCGACAGCCCCCTCATCCATTGTCCATTTTTCTCTATTTACTAATATTTCTTTTGTTTATATTTTTTTCATCGCTTTTAAGATGGAAACATCTTTTCATATGAATAATAATTTACATTAATTACATCTGGTCCGGGCATTCAATTCCCAACAGTGCTAAAGCATCTTTAATCACACGCATCGTAACAGAAACAACCTTCAGTCTTGCCATCTTCACATTTTCATCTTCTACATTAATCTGGCAATCATGATAAAACTTATTGAAGTGCTGCGCCACTGATACAGCAAACCTTGAAATCATAAACGGCTCATATTTTTCTGCTGCATCCTTAATCACTTCAGGGAATCTTGTGATATCTTTCAAAAGATTCATCGTCATCTCATCAGTCAAGACATTATAGTCAATCTCTTCCGGAATAGTCACATTTCCTGCCTTACGCATAACGCTAACACAGCGTGCATAAGTATACTGTACATATGGGCCTGTTTCTCCATCAAAATTGAGAATTTTATCCCAATTGAACACAACATCCTTAATTCTCTGATTGTAAAGGTCATTAAATAAAATTGCACCGATACCTACCTGTCTTGCCACTGTTTCCTTATCTTCCAGATCCGGGTTCTTCTCCTCTATAATTTCAAATATTTTTTGAATGGACTCATGGAGAATCTCCTCTGCATAGATAACATTTCCGCTTCTTGTGGATAATTTTCCACCTTCCATACTGACAAGACCATAAGGAACATGTACTAACTGATCATACCAGTCATAACCAAGAAGTTCAATTACTTTAAATACCTGTGCAAAATGCAGCTTCTGTTCCAATCCTGTCACATATATACATTTATCGAAATGATATGTGTCTTTACGATAAAAGAGAGCTGCTAAATCGCGGGTAGCATAAATACTGCTCCCATCTTTCTTCATAATAAGACATGGAGCCATGTTGTATTTATCCAATGGAACAATATGCGCCCCATCACTTTCCACCAGCAAGTGCTTCTCATTTAATTTGTCAACCACTGCCTGAGTCTTATCACGATAAAAACTTTCTCCTGTATAGTGGTCAAATTCCATTCCGAGAAGTTTATAAATCCGTTTGTATTCCACAAGACTGATGTCTTTAAACCACTGCCAGATGGACAATGCCTCCTCATCTCCCTGCTCCATCTTAACAAACCATGCTCTCGCCTCATCATTGAGAGAATCGTCTTTTTCTGTTTCTTCATGGAATTTTACATAAATCTTCATCAGCTCGGAAATACCGTTTTTCTCCACGGCCTTTTTACTTCCCCAGCGCTTATATGCCACAATCAATTTACCAAACTGTGTACCCCAGTCACCCAGGTGATTGATTCGTTCCACATGATAACCCAGTTTAGAATAAATCTTGTACAACGAATTACCGATAATTGTAGTTCTAAGGTGTCCCACATGGAAATTCTTTGCCACATTCGGAGAAGAATAATCAATACAAATTGTCTTTCCTTCTCCTTCGTCGGATGCACCGAAATCTTCCACCTCAATAGTTTTTACAAGCTGTTTGGCAAACTGCTCTTTAGCAAAAAAGAAGTTAATATATCCTCCTACATTTTCTACTTTAGCAAAAATATCGTAGTTATTCTCAAGAATCTTTTTTGTCAAATCTTCAGCAATCATATTTGGAGCTTTCCGGTAAATTTTTGCTAATTTAAAACAAGGAAACGCAAAATCACCCATATCTGTTTTCTTAGGAATCTCCAAAGCAGAAGCAATCTCCTCTTTATCAAGTTCATGAATATGTTCCGCTAAAATATCAATTAATTGTGCCTTCATATTTATATCCTTTCTCTCTATTCTATTATATCATCCATTTCTCGGATTAGTTCCCGAATTTCTTCAATATGTCCATCAATCCGGGAAATATTATCCTGGATTTGTGTAATCTGGTCAGACAATTCCTTTTGATTCTCGTTTTTTTTATCATCCTCCATATCCGATAAATTCAGTGGAGAAAAATATTTACGAATATCCTTCTGTTCTACATGCTGAAACAATGTCTTATCTCGCTGCTCCCTTTCAATTTTCAATTGCAAAATCTGATTTTCATAGTCGTCCTTTTTTTCAGTCAGATACATCATCTCTTTGGATAGATATGTCTTTAATTTCTCGTCAAACTGAATTAATCGCTCTCTGAAATCAGGATTAGGATACTGCATTGTATTTTTTTTCTTCGCACTCATAATCTTCCACCTCTTTTTATCTTCTTACAGAGGATTCTTAGACGGAATTCCGGCTTTTCTGGGATAAACTTTTGCGGTTCCCTTACATTTCTTGATTTTAATAAGAACTCTTAGCGAATCCTCTCCCGGAAGCTGAAATTTATCCACCTGCATAATTTTGCTTCCCAGAGCATGTATACAAAAATCGACGTTTTCTATCTCTTCCAGTCCCTTTCCTGCCTTATAGGAAACAAAATAACCATTGACTCTCACAAAAGGAATACAGTATTCACTTAAAGTACTTAAATTCGCGACAGCTCTGGATACGGCAAGATCAAACTTTCCTCTGTACTCTGCTTTTCTCGCCAGATCTTCCGCTCTTCCATAAACTGCCTCCACTCCGGATAATCCCAAGGTATTGATGACTTCATTTAAAAACTTCACTCTTTTATTAAGAGAATCCAAAAGAACCACAGATATCTCCGGATACATGATTTTTAACGGTATTCCCGGAAATCCGGCACCGGTTCCTATGTCAATCAATGACCTTACATTGTACATATCCATAACCCTACGACAGGTCAGACTGTCTATAAAATGCTTCTCAATGACTTCATTTTCTTCCGTAATGGAAGTCAGATTCATCACTTTATTCTTTTCGATGAGAAGATGGTAAAACTGTTCAAACTGTTCAAACTGCTTTTCACTTAAACTTATGCCTGCGGCATCGAATGCATTTTTTAATTTTTCATTGAAATTCATTTTATACTCAAGAATCTCCTCTTATATATTTTCTTATATATTTTCTTATATATCTGTTCATTCAGTTTACATGTTCCCGGTCTCCTCGTCAACCTTCTTATCACTTTTTCGTCTTCTTATCTGCTCGATATATACCAGTAATACTGAAATATCTGACGGAGATACACCGGAGATTCTTGACGCCTGCCCGATGGAATGTGGATGGATATCATTGAGCTTCTGAACCGCTTCTTTTCTGAGATTGTGTACATCCTCATAGACAATGTTCTCCGGAATCAGTTTATTTTCCATCTTTTTAAACTGCTCCACCTGTTTCAATTGTCTGGAAATGTATCCCTCATATTTCAGATTAATGTTTACCTGCTCTATAACAGAAGGATCAAGTGATAATCTATCCGGATCCAGTTCTGCCAGACTCTCATAATCAAGTTCCGGTCTCTTGATGAGATCCGCCAGAGTAGACGCGCTCTTTAAAGGGGCGCTTCCATGTTTTATGAGAACTTCCTGCACCTGCTTTCCTGCGCCAATATGAATATTCTTTACTCTCTCTATCTCCTGCTCAATCTGTCTTCTTTTTTCACAAAATTTATCATATCTATCTTTTTCAATGAGTTCAATTTCATATCCAAGAGGAGTCAGACGCATATCGGCATTGTCCTGTCTTAACAGAAGACGATACTCCGCCCTTGATGTCATCATCCGGTACGGTTCATGATTTTCTTTGGTGACCAGATCATCAATCAACACTCCGATATATGCCTGAGACCTATCCAAAATCACCGGCTCTTTTCCCTGACATTTTCTCGCCGCATTAATGCCGGCAATCAATCCCTGTGCGGCCGCCTCCTCGTAACCGGAGCTGCCATTGAACTGTCCGCCGCTGAATAATCCGCTGATATTTTTAAATTCCAGTGACAGCCGAAGCTGATTTGGATTAATACAATCATACTCTATGGCATAGGCGTTCCGGATAATCTTTACATTTTCAAGGCCACGCACGGTACGGTACATAGCATACTGCACGTCTTCCGGCAGGGAACTGCTCATGCCGCCCACATACATTTCGTTGGTATACTCCCCCTCCGGCTCAATAAAAAGCTGGTGTCGGTTTTTATCCGCAAAACGTACCACCTTATCCTCGATAGACGGACAATATCTTGGCCCGGTTCCCTCAATCATACCAGAATACAGGGGAGATCTGTCCAGATTCTCTCTGATAATCCGATGCGTTTCCTCATTGGTGTATGTCAACCAGCAGGATATCTGATCTCGCCTGATATCTTCTTCTTTATTGGTAAAGCTGAACGGAACAATAGTCTCATCACCAAACTGCTCCTCCATGACAGAAAAATCAATGGAACGCTTATCAATCCTCGCCGGGGTTCCGGTTTTAAACCGATAAAGTTCCACCCCGTTATCAATCAACGACTGACTCAGGTGATTGGCCGCCTGAAGACCATTTGGTCCAGTATACTCCACCACATCACCGTACAGACATCTGGCTTTCAGATAAGTTCCTGTGGCCAGCACCACTGTTTTGGAATGATAGATAGCTCCCGAAAAGGTTTTCACTCCCCGGATACTGCCCTCTTCCACCAGAAGCTCGGTCACTTCTCCCTGTCTCAATGTCAAATGTTCTGTATTCTGAAGAGTATACCTCATGGATATGGAATAAGCATCTTTGTCTGCCTGCGCCCGCAGGGAATGGACTGCCGGCCCCTTTGATTTATTGAGCATCTTAGACTGAATATAAGTCTTGTCAATATTTTTCCCCATCTCGCCGCCCAGAGCATCAATTTCTTTTACCAGATGCCCTTTTGAGCTGCCTCCAATATTGGGATTGCAGGGCATCAGCGCCACACTGTTCATGCTGACGGTAAAAATGATAGTCTCGCACCCCAGTCTCGCCGATGCCAGCGCTGCCTCACAGCCGGCGTGCCCTGCTCCCACAACAATCACGTCATAATATTCTTCTACAACTTTCATAAATTTTTATTCCTCTTTTTCCTGCCTGCCATCATAAAGATTTCATTCTACTTTGATTCTTTCTCTCATTCGCCGATATCAATATTTCATGTTTCTGTTATTAAAAAATATTTATTTTCCTGTGCAGAATCTGGAGAATATCTCATTAACCAGATCTTCCTCCACTGCTTCTCCCGTAATCAGGCCCAAGTTCTCGTAGGCGTTCATCAAATCGATCGTAAAAAAGTCTTCCGGCATTCCGTTCTCAATACTTTCTTTTACACATAAAAAGCTGGAAAACGCTTCATCCAGCGCATTTTTATGACGGGCATTGGTAATGTATATTTCCTGATTTGCATCTATTTTACCATGAAACATCATTTTTTTTAACTCTGCCATAAAATCATCGATTCCCTGATGATATTTTGCCGAAACAGCAATAATCGGATCGTCTTCTCCCGCATATTTTTTCAGAATAGCAATATCCTTCTCTAATTTTCCTTCTGACAAAAAATTATTTCCGCCCGGCTGTTCTGCAGCAGACGGTGACACTTCTATCTTTATCATATCAGATTTGTTCAGAAGAAACATTTTCTTCCGATCACGAATCTGTTCTAGAATATCAAAGTCTTCTTTGGAAAGCGGAGCGGAAGTATCTGCCACAAATAAAATGATATCGGCGCTTTCCATCTCTTTTCTCGCCTTCTCGACTCCGATTTTCTCCACCGTATCGTCCGTATCACGGATTCCGGCGGTGTCAATAATATTTAAGGTGATGCCGTCAATGGTCACCGACTCTTCCAGGGTATCTCTAGTCGTTCCGGCAATTTCTGTGACGATGGCCCTCTCCTCTCCCAGCAAAGCATTTAAAAAAGAAGATTTCCCGGCATTAGGCTTACCCACAATACAGGTACGGATTCCCTCAGCGATATATTTTCCATCATCATAGGAAGACAGCATCTTCTTTGTCTCATAGACCCACTGTTCCACGAGAGGATATAAGGTATCTGAGTAACCATCCATATTAATATGTTCCGGATCGTCCAGGGCCGATTCGATAAACGCCACCTGATAGAGAATTTCTTCCCGTATTTTCTTTATTTTGTCAGAAAGGCCCCCCTTCAACTGTGTAACGGAATTGCGTCTGGCCAGTTCATTTCTTGATTCAATCAGATCCATGACTGCCTCCGCCTGAGATAAATCGATTCTTCCATTCAGAAAAGCTCTCTTAGTAAATTCTCCCGGCTCCGCCGGTCTGGCACCATGTTTTAAAACAAGATTCAACACCCGGTACAGTACGGATACGCCACCGTGACAGTCAATCTCCACCACATCTTCCCTCGTATAGCTGTGCGGCGCCTTCATAATAATGACGATGCATTCGTCAATAACCGTTTCACCATCTTTTATATTGCCGTAATACACATGATGACTTTCCAGGGAAGAAATATCTTTTTTCTTATTATAAGGCTCAAAGACTTCATCCAGAATTCTCATGGCTTCCTCTCCACTAATCCGGATAATTCCGATTCCCGCATTTGAGACAGCTGTGGCGATGGCGGCAATAGTATCAAATTCATTTATCATAAATTTCCGCTCCATTCAAAAATAGGATGTTTAAAAAATCCATAGGAATCTTTAAACATCCTTTATTATTATCTGTCTTTTTTTAACATAATGACTACTCTGCGATATGGCTCTTCGCCCTCACTTCTCGTACAAACATATCTGTCATTCTGAAGCGTTGAATGAATCACCCTTCTCTCGTATGGATTCATCGGTTCCAGCGATACCGGCTTTTTCGTTCTCTTTACCGTATAAGCAATCTTTTTAGCCAGCTTCTCCAGAGTCACCTTTCTTCTTTCCCGATAATTCTCTGTATCAAGCTTTACTCGAATGTAAGCGTCGCCTTCTTTATTGACAAAAAGGCTAATCAAATACTGAAGTGCATCCAGCGTTTGTCCGCGTTTTCCAATGAGAATACCCATATCCGGACCGGATAACTCGATATTCATAACATTATCTTCCTCATGAAATTGAATGAAAACCACAGTTTCTACCTTCATGGCAGCAAACAATTCATCACAAAATTCCTGGGTTCTCTCCACCAAAGACTTCTTTAAGGTTACCCGGATGACCGCCGGTTTTACATTAAAAATTCCAAGAAAACCTGAACTTCCTTCATCCAATACTTCATAGTTTAATTTATCACTGGTAACTTCAAGCTCAACACTGGCTGATGTAATAGCATCTTCTATCGTTTTGCCTTTAAATTCCATAACATCCACTATTTCTTACCTCCCCTGGTATTCTGCTCTTTATCGTACTGAGATACCAGATAAGCATTTTTCCCAATCTCACCCAATTTATCCATGTCAATATTCTGATCATCGAACTTATTGCCGGAAGCGCCAGGCATTTTTTTTAGATTCATGGTAGCCACATCTGTGATTGTCCGGCTTCCGGATGTTCCCTGTTGACTCTGACCTTCCGTATTGTTCGCTACGCCTGTCAGTCTTTCCATCATGGTCTTTTTGCCCTTTGCCTTTTTCTTTGCCGCCTTTTTGCGATTCTTCTCAATCATCTTGTCAAGATCGGCGTGTTCCATATATTTATTGACAATAATCTGCTGTATACACATGAACAGCGCGCTGGTCGCCCAGTAAAGACCCATACCGGCTGGAGCGACGAGACAGAAATAAAATGACATCAGAGGCATTACATAAGTCATACTCTTTGTCATACCCGCCGCAGGATTATCTCCCATATCCGGCTGTTTCATGGTTTTCGTGGTCAAGAACTGGAATAATGCCGCACAGATTGGAATCAAAAGATATACGGAAAGTCTGAATCCCGGAGACTGCGCCACATTGATACCAAATATAAAGTTATTGATACCCGCCACCTGTTGATATACATTCTCAATGATACCGGAAATAGACGGCATAGCGTCAGCAAGCTGTTCCCAGGCGTCTGCGGTAAAATAATTCAGCACATCAATAATCTGATTGGCTGTGGCATCACTCTGAAGTTCTGTTATATAAGATGAATTCACTCCATCGGCAATCTCATTGATTGTATCCACATAGTCGGGATTCTGCTGAATGGCAGTTACGGCTGTCATATAAATATTTTTTACCTGTGGAATATAGGCTGGAACATTACGAACAACATTAAAAAAAGCAAGGAAAATAGGGAACTGAATTAAAAGCTGAACGCATCCTCCTGTCGGGCTGGTGCCGTACTTCTCATAGACAGCCTGTATCTCCTCATTCTGTTTGGCAAGAGATGCCTGGTCTTTTTTGTTACGGTATTTTTTCTGAATCTTCGTAATCTCAGGCTGCATGGCCTGATTGATTTTTGTGAACTTCTGCTGTTTGATTGTGAGCGGAGTCATAATCAAACGCACGAACACAGTAAAAATAATGATACTCAAACCGATATTCTGAATACCCACCAAATCGAGCAATCGGAATATGATATCAATGACATACCCCAGCAGTGTGGATATCCATCCTATGACCGGGGTCGTCGACTGCGTCAATAGCATACTTCTCCTCCTTAATAAATATTATGGAACCGGATCATACCCGCCTTTTGCAAAAGGATTACAGCGCAGAATCCGCCATACAGCCAGCATCCCGCCTTTTATCACACCATACTTCTGTAAAGCTTCGATAGCATACTGGGAGCAGGTCGGCGTATAAATACAGGTTGCCTTTCCTTTCAAAGCGGACAGATATTTCTGATAAAACTCAATACCTTTAATTAAAATTGTCTTCATGTGAAATCTCTTCCAATAAATGATGCTGTTTCAACAAATTCATAATGGCACTTTCAAAATTCTTATATTCGGACTCTCTAGCTGCTTTTCGTGCCACAATCACAATATCATAACCCTGACAAACGTCCTCCCAGTGAAGACGCATAATTTCTCGAATCACTCTGGTTACTCTGTGTCTTATGATACTGTTTCCAACTTTTTTACTGACGGAAATCCCAACCCTGTTATACGACAGCCCGTTTTTCAAAATAATCATAACAAAGCAACGATTCACCTTTGATAAACCGCTGCAATATACAGACTGGAATTCCCTGTTCTTTTTTAAAGACTGAAATTTACTAAGCAAATTTTCTCACCTTTCCAAAGTAAACAAATGAGAAAAGAAAAGGCCACATGACTGCGACCTAAGCTGACAATTTATTTCTTCCTTTTGCTCTTCTTCTGGCTAATACTTTTCTGCCATTAGCAGTACTCATTCTTTTTCTGAAACCATGAACTTTAGATCTCTGTCTCTTTTTTGGCTGATACGTCATCTTCATAGCGAAAGCCACCTCCTTCGATAATTCTCTCCTGTGTTGAAAAACATCATACCTATTATATTGAAAAAAACATACCTCGTCAAGTAAATCCTCATTATTTTTGGCATAAAATCTGTTTTTTCACGTTTTCCACATAATATGCAGGACTTATCCACTAGTTATCCACATTTTGTGCATAACATGTGCATAACTCTAGAAATATACACAATCTCCCTTTAATTTATGGTTTTGAGCGCGGTAATTCCCTCATTTTTTATTGTGTATAAGTGAACAAAAGTTATCCACAATCCAAATTTTTCGATTTTTATCCATTTTTTCTTATATTTTTTCCACTTATCCACAATAAGTTATCCACATTTTCTAATTGAAAAAAAATCAGCTTTGTTATACACTTATATTTACACACTTCTGAGCTTAAACCATTTATACTTTCAGCTCAGAAATGGACAGTATTGTACAATCGACACGCCGATATTTATTTTTACTATATTTTCCGGCATGTCAGGATAATCGGAATGGAGTTAGAAAATATGAAAGAAAAAATCGAGGCAAACTGGCAAAAAATATTAGATATTCTCATAAAAGAGCAGGATGTCACGCAGGTTGCTATCCACACCTGGATTGAACCACTGATCATTCAGTCCGTCACTGATAGCACCATCACTTTTTTTGTATCCCGGGGATCCAGGGGAATTGAATTTATAAAACATAAATATTATGACATACTTTTATCAATGGCCATCGAGCAGGTCACAGACCAACAGTTCGAGATTATTTTTACAGATTCCCCGGCCGCCGAAGAATCTGTTCTTGAGGAAAAATCAACAAATAAAAAAAAGACTTCCGTTCCGTCAGAATACTTAGGAAACCTAAATCCGAGATATACTTTCGATACTTTTGTAGTCGGCCCTACCAACAAAATGGCCCACGCCGTTTCCGTTGCTGTGGCAGAATCTCCGGGCGGTTCCTATAATCCTCTGTTTTTATACGGAGGCGCGGGACTTGGTAAAACACATTTGATGCATTCCATCGCACACCACATCATTAATAATAGGAAGGATTTGCGTGTTTTATACGTCACTTCCGAAAAATTTACCAACGAATTGATCGATTCGCTGAAACATGACAAAAATAAAGAATTCCGGGATAAATACAGAAATATTGACGTGCTTCTCATCGACGATATTCAGTTTATTATAGGAAAAGAAAGTACTCAGGAAGAATTTTTCCACACTTTTAATGAACTGCATGAAGCCAAAAAACAGATTGTCATCTCGTCCGATAAACATCCAAGGGAGATTTCCACCCTGGAAGAACGTCTTCGTTCCCGTTTTGAATGGGGAATCACCGCGGATATTCAGCCGCCAGATTATGAAACCAAGATGGCCATTCTAAAAAAACGGGCGGAACTGGAGAATCTTGAAATTGACACGGAAGTCATGCAATATGTGGCCACCAATATTACCTCCAATATCCGGGAACTGGAAGGCGCGCTGAATAAAATCTGTGTTTTTGCCAATTTGGAAAACCGTCCGGTTACCCTCTCTCTTGCCGAAGAAGCATTAAAAGATATCATCGAGACGCAGAAGGAAATCACTCCGGAAGTCATTATGGATATTGTGGCGGAACATTACAATATCACTGTATCCGATATTCTTTCTCGGAAGAAAAACAAGGAAATTGCTAATCCTAGACAGATCTGTATGTATTTAAGCAGAAAATATACCAATACTTCGCTTCAGGCCATCGGCAAGATCATGGGAAACCGAGATCATACCACTGTCATGCATGGCTCCGATAAAATCGCGGATCTTTTAACCCGGGACGAACAATTAAAATCCAACATGGATATTCTTATTAAGAAGCTCAACCCGCCAACCTGACCGGCTGCGGGACGCTATCACGGAAAAATAAAGGATAGACATCCCCCGGATACTGTCCTTTATTTTTATCCACATTTTATTACCAACGCCGGTGTATTTCCTGTGGATACTATGTGGATAGTTTTTATACTGTGTATAAATACAGGATTAATAATCACTTATCCACATCCCTGTCCTCATAGTTATCCTTTTGATTTTACCGTTTCATTATAGGGCGATTGGCACTTATACACAATATCAACTGCCCCTACTACTACTACTACTAATATTATCTTATTACTATATGTCTTTTTCACCGAAAGGAGCTATACACAAACATGAAGATTATTTGTCCTAAAAGCCAATTTTTACACGGCGTCACCATTGTGTCCAAAGCTGTCTCCACAAAGACAACCATGGACACTTTAGAATGTATCTTAATCGAAGCTTTTGACGGATGTATTAAATTGACCGCCAATGACACAGAACTTGGAATCGAAACAACCATCGAAGGAGACATCATATCTCCGGGTAAAATCGCCCTGGAAGCAAAACTTTTTTCTGAAATCATTAAAAAAATTCCGGATAATGACGTAATTCTTGAAACAGAAGAAAACGGAAATACAAGTATCCGCTGCGAACAGATTCACTGCAATATCATGGGAAAACAGGGGGATGACTTCTCCCATCTTCCAGTAATAGAGAAAGAAAATAAAATTACTGTTTCACAATATGATTTAAAAGAAGGAATTCGTCAGACAATATTCTCTGTTTCCGATAATGAAAACAATAAATTAATGACCGGAGAATTATTTCAGATTGAAGAGAATCAGCTCACGGTAACCTCTCTTGACGGACACAGAATTTCTGTGAGAAAAATTACTCTTCAGAATAATTATCCAAAGATGGAAGTGATTGTTCCAGGCAAAACTTTATCAGAAATCAGCAAAATTCTTCCGGGAGAAGCCAAAGACAACGTGAATATGTATATTACAGATAAACACATTTTATTTGAATTTGAAAATACACTGGTAGTTTCCCGTCTGCTGGAAGGTAAGTTTTACAATATCAACCAGATGCTTTCGACCGATTATGAAACAAAAATTATGATTAATAAAATGGAATTACTCCGTTGTCTGGATCGTTCTACACTTTTTATTAAAGAATCAGATAAAAAACCAATTATTCTGAAAATTAAAGATGGAAAGATGAATCTGATGATTTCTTCTCAGATTGGTTCTATGCAGGATCAGATTCAGATGGAAAAGGAAGGAAAAGATTTAATCATCGGTTTCAACCCTAAGTTTCTGGTGGATGCCCTTCGTGTCATCGATGAGGAAGAGATTACAATGTATATGATTAATTCTATTGCACCATGCATTATCCGGGATGAACAGGTGTCTTATTTGTATTTGATTCTGCCGATTAATGTCAATAATAGTGGAATTTAATAAAGTTAAATATTTATCAAAAACAATATCAAATCATCAGTTTTGAATGATAATATTTTAACAAGTGAAGTGAGAAGGATTCGGAAATGGATTTATTTTTAAGTAAAGAATTTTAACAGGAGCTTTCAAAATGGAATTAAAGTTAAGAGATGATTTTATAAAATTAGGACAGGCGTTAAAGGCGGCAGGTCTTGTGAACTCCGGTCTGGATGCCAAAATTGTTATTCAGGATGGTGAAGTAATGGTAAACGGTGAGGTGGAAACCCGCAGGGGCAAAAAGCTCTATCATGGCGATGTGGTGAAATTTGATGGAGAGACTATCGAGATTGTAGGATAAAACGATAGCAGGATAAAAACGAATTGGCCGGACAAAGCGCGAGGCAGTGGCAGCTTTGTGGATGGACAGAGGGAAATACTGTATACAGGAGGAAAGGTTATGTTTGTGGAATCCATACAATTAGATCATTACAGGAATTATGATTCGGCAGACGTCACATTTTCTCCTGGCGTCAATATATTTTTTGGAAATAACGCTCAGGGAAAGACGAATCTTTTGGAAGCGGTGTATCTCAGCGGGACTTCCCGCTCTCACCGAGGAAGTAAGGATAAGGAATTGATTCAATTCGGAGCCGATGAGGCGCATATTCGTCTGTTTTTCAAAAAAAAGGATTTATCTCACCGGCTGGACTTTCATTTGAAGAAAAGGAAAGCCAAGGGCATTGCCATTGACGGTGTACCCATTAAAAGAACCAGCGAGCTTCTCGGCTTGCTTCCCATTGTGTTCTTTTCTCCGGAAGATTTGAGTATGATAAAGAACGGTCCGTCCATGCGCCGGAAGTTTCTGGATATGGAAATGAGCCAGTTGGACAAAGTCTATCTCCAGTATCTCAGTAATTACAACCGGCTTCTGGGAGAGAGAAATAATCTTTTAAAACAGATTGCCGTTTTTCCGCAGCTTAGGGAAACGCTGGACGGCTGGGATGAACAGCTTATCGGGACAGGACAAAATATCATAAAAAAGAGACAGGAGTTTATCGGTCTCATCGACGAGATGATGCGGGAAATCCACGGAAAACTGACAGGTAGCCAGGAAAAGATGCAGGTGAGGTATGAGCAGAATGTGACGGCAGGATCATTTCGGGATGAGTTGTGGAGCCGGAGAGACAGGGATATCTGCATGGGAACCACCTCTGTGGGGCCGCACAGGGACGATATGACGTTTTTAATCAATGAGGTGGACATTCGACGGTTTGGCTCCCAGGGACAGCAAAGAACGGCTGCTCTGGCGTTAAAATTATCGGAAATCCGTCTCATCGGAGAGATCGCCGAAGACAAGCCGATTCTGCTTCTAGACGATGTTTTGTCAGAACTGGACAGAAATCGGCAGAATTATCTGTTGGAAAACATTTCGGATATCCAGACGATGATTTCCTGTACGGGACTAAATGATTTCGTGGGGACCCGTATGCATTTGGATAAAGTATTTTATGTGGAACGGGGGGAAATACGGGAGTATACCCCGTAATTTTTATTTTGTTTAAAAAGTTGAATCCTAGGCGATATTTATGGTATAATAACATAGTTGTGCTATGCAATTTTATAATATGGAAAAATTTCGATATAAGCTTTGGAAGTAACGTAGATATTTTAGGTAGATTAGGTAGGAGGTTTCAGTATGAGTGAAGAACAGATTTCTGCTGCCCAGGAATATGGTGCGGATCAGATTCAGATTTTAGAGGGTCTGGAAGCAGTGCGTAAAAGACCTGGCATGTACATTGGAAGCACTTCCTCCAAGGGCCTCCACCATCTGGTATATGAGATTGTCGATAATTCCATCGACGAAGCTCTGGCAGGATATTGCGATACCATTGAAGTATTCATCAATAAAGATAATTCTATCACGGTACGGGATAATGGCCGGGGGATTCCGGTTGGTATTAACAAGAAAAAGGGGATTCCTGCCGTGGAAGTGGTCTTTACCATTCTCCATGCCGGTGGTAAGTTCGGCGGTGGAGGATACAAGGTATCCGGAGGACTTCACGGAGTGGGAGCCTCCGTGGTCAATGCCCTTTCCGTATGGTTGGAAGTGGATATCAACCATGAGGGCAAGATTTACCGCCAAAGATATGAGAGAGGCAAGGTCATGTATCCGCTGACCATTGTGGGAGACATAGACAAAAGGGGAACAGAAGTACGTTTTCTTCCAGATCCGGAGATATTTGAGGAGACTGTCTTTGATTTCGCTATACTGAAGCAGCGGCTTCGGGAAATGGCGTTTCTGACAAGAAATCTAAAGATTGTTCTCACAGATTTGAGAGAAGAAGAGCCGGTGTCTCTTACTTTTCACTATGAAGGCGGCATCAAGGAATATGTGGAGTATCTGAACAAGCAGAAAGAAGTGCTGTACCCGCAGGTTATTTACTGTGAAGGCAAAAAAGGCGACGTCTATGTGGAAGTTGCTATGCAGCATAATGACTCATACAATGAAGGCGTGTATAGCTTTGTAAATAATATCACGACGCCAGAGGGAGGAACCCATCTGGCCGGATTTAGAAGCGCGCTGACAAAGACCTTTAATGATTATGCCAGAGAAGCGAAGTTTTTAAAAGACAACGAGCAGAATCTTTCCGGTGAAGATATCAGAGAGGGTCTGGTGGCTATTATCAGCATCAAGATACCGGAACCGCAGTTTGAAGGACAGACGAAACAGAAGCTCGGCAACAGTGAAGCGCGAGGCGCCGTGGACAGCGTGGTCAGCGAACAGCTCACTTATTTTCTGGAGCAGAATCCTAATGTGGCTAAGCTTATCTGTGAGAAGGCGATTCTTGCGCAGAGAGCGAGAGAGGCCGCAAGAAAGGCGAGAGACCTTACAAGAAGGAAATCAGCTCTGGACGGCATGAGCCTTCCGGGCAAGCTGGCCGATTGCTCAGATAAAGACCCTGCCAACTGTGAGATTTACATTGTGGAGGGAGATTCTGCCGGCGGTTCGGCTAAGACAGCCAGAAGCCGTGCGACCCAGGCAATTTTGCCGCTGCGGGGTAAGATTCTAAATGTGGAAAAGTCAAGACTCGATAAGATATTGGTCAATAATGAGATAAAAGCGATGATTACGGCCTTTGGAACAGGTATTCATGAAGATTTTGATATCAGTAAGCTCAGGTATCACAAGATTATCATTATGACGGATGCCGATGTGGACGGTGCGCATATCGCCACTCTTCTTCTCACTTTTCTGTATCGTTTCATGCCGGACCTGATTCGTCAGGGATATGTTTACCTGGCACAGCCTCCTCTGTACAAGATAGAGAAAAACAAAAAGGTATGGTACGCGTACAGTGATGAGGAGCTGAACCGGATTCTGACAGACATCGGCCGGGACGGCAATAATAAGATTCAGCGGTATAAGGGACTGGGAGAGATGGATGCTTCTCAGCTCTGGGAAACTACCATGGATCCGGAGAAAAGAATCCTTCTCCGCGTCAATATGGACGAGAATTCTCAGTCAGAGCTGGATCTTACCTTTGACACGCTGATGGGAGATCGGGTAGAGCCAAGAAGAGAATTCATTGAAGCAAATGCAAAGTATGTTCAGAATCTGGATATCTGATAATCCGGAAGCAAAATAATTCCATTAGAATGATTCCATTCAGGAGGAAAAAATGGACGATAGTAATATTTTTGATAAAATCCATGAGGTCGATTTGAAAGACACTATGGAAAAATCTTATATAGATTATGCCATGAGCGTGATTGTCTCTCGGGCTCTTCCTGACGTGAGGGACGGTTTGAAACCGGTTCAGAGAAGAATTCTTTACTCTATGATTGAGTTGAACAACGGTCCGGATAAGCCGCACAGAAAATGTGCCCGTATCGTCGGAGATACCATGGGTAAATATCACCCGCATGGAGACAGTTCCATATATGGAGCCCTCGTTAATCTGGCACAGGAGTGGTCCACCAGATATCCTCTGGTAGACGGCCATGGCAACTTCGGTTCTGTCGATGGAGATGGAGCGGCCGCCATGCGTTATACAGAGGCTCGTCTGTCCAAAATCTCCATGGAGATGACGGCGGACATTTATAAAGATACCGTAGATTTTTCACCGAACTTTGATGAAACGGAGAAGGAGCCGACGGTACTCCCGTCCCGGTTCCCGAATCTCATGGTCAATGGAGCCCAGGGAATCGCTGTCGGTATGGCGACGAACATTCCGCCCCATAACCTGCGGGAGACCATCGACGGTGTGGTGAAAATTATTGATAATCAGATTGAGGAAGACAGAGATACCGACATTGACGAGCTCATGGAGATCGTCAAGGGACCTGATTTTCCGACGGGAGCCTCCATCCTGGGACGAAAGGAGATTGAGAAGGCTTACCGTACCGGCCGCGGCAAGATTAAAGTGCGCGCCGTCACGAATATTGAGCCGATGAATAACGGAAAGCAGAGAATTATCGTCACAGAGCTTCCGTATATGGTCAATAAGGCAAGACTGATTGAGAAGATTGCCGAGTTGGTGAAAGAAAAGAAAATCGACGGCATTACGGAGCTCAGAGATGAGTCTGACCGCTCCGGTATGCGTATCTGCATAGAGACAAGAAAAGATGTCAATGCCAATGTGCTGCTCAACCAGCTTTTTAAACATACGCAGCTTCAGGATACGTTTGGCGTCATTATGCTGGCTCTGGTGGACAATCAGCCAAAGATTCTGAACCTGAAGGAAATGCTCGCTTACTATCTGGAACATCAGAAAGATGTGGTCACCAGAAGAACAAAGTATGAGCTGAACAAAGCAAGAGAAAGAGCACACATTTTGGAGGGATTGCTGAAAGCCCTCGACGTCATCGATGAGGTCATTGAGATTATCCGTGCTTCCAAAAATGTGGCGGAGGCCAGAGAAAGGCTCATGGAGACATTTGCTTTTTCAGAAGCGCAGGCACAGGCCATTGTGGATATGCGTCTCCGGGCTCTTACCGGATTGGAAAGAGAAAAATTACAGGCAGAATATGATGAACTGGAGCAGAAGATTTCCGAATACGAGGCGATTCTTGCCGATGAGAAGCTTCTTCTCGGCGTAATCCGTGAGGAAATCATCCTTATCAGAGACAAATATGGAGATGAACGAAGGACATCCATCGAGCTGGACGCCGAAGATTTGAGCGACGAGGCTCTGATTCCAAGAAAAGATACTGTCATTACATTTTCCGGCCTGGGATATATCAAGCGCATGACGCTGGATCATTTCCACAGCCAGAACCGGGGAGGTAAGGGCATCAAAGGTATGAATATGATTGAAGATGACAATATTGATGATATGTTCATCACCAGTACCCATAATTATATTATGTTTTTTACCAACCGGGGACGGGTGTACCGTCTGAAAGGTTATGAGATTCCGGAAGCGGGCAGAACAGCCCGGGGCGTCAATATTATCAATCTTCTCCAGCTTCAGCCGGAAGAAAAGGCGACGGCAATCATACCTGTGGAAGAAAATGAAGAGAAAAAATATCTTATTATGGCGACAAAGCGTGGTATTATCAAGAAGACGAAGATAGAAGAATATCATAATATCAGAAAAACAGGCCTTGCTGCCATCACTCTCCGGGATGGAGATGAAC
This sequence comes from uncultured Eubacterium sp., assembly GCA_964445535.1. Lineage (GTDB taxonomy): Bacteria > Bacillota > Clostridia > Lachnospirales > Lachnospiraceae > Anaerobutyricum. The sequence goes on along the minus strand of CAYULX010000042.1, from coordinate 2,509 downwards.
TCATTGAAGTGAAACAGGCTGGCGACGAAGATGATATTTTTATGATAACCAGAGAGGGACAATGTATCCGGTTTGCTTCCAGAAATGTAAGGGAAATCGGAAGGGTTGCCATGGGCGTCATTGGCATTAATCTGGGAGACGCCGATGAGGTAGTTGCCATGCAGGTAAGCTCCGAAGGAGAAGATCTGCTTACCGTATCGGAAAAAGGTATGGGAAAACGTACATCTCTTTCTGAATTTACTTTGCAGAACCGGGGAGGCAAGGGACTTCGCTGTTACAGAATTACTGAAAAGACAGGGTATGTGGTTGGTGCCAAGATTGTAAATGCCGACGAGGAGATTATGATGATTACCACGGAAGGAATCGTCATCCGTATGAAGAGCGGTACCATATCTGTCATCGGAAGAAATACCTCCGGTGTGAAGCTGATGGATATAGATGCCGGCAGTGATGTAAAAGTTGCTAGCATTACCAAAGTAAAGCTGAAAGAATCCCCGGAAAGCGAGAGTACCGGGGAAGAAGAGTCTTTAAAGGCAGAAGAAACGTCTGAGAAGGCAGAAGAAGAGACAACTTTACAGGAATAGAATTATAGCAGAAAAGAGATACGGGCTGCTGCACTAATTTCAGATACAGAGATTTGTTCTGAACAGAATTGTGCAGCAGCCTGTTCTTTTCGATAAATGAAACTTGCGCGGAAAGATGATATGAAGAACGAAAGGAATAGATACAATATGAAAATCATCCAGACAGACCAGATTACAGTGAATATAAAAGAAATGTGCATGGAAGCAAATTACTATCTCTCTGAAGATATGAAAAATGTGCTGTATGATGCCGCGTATCAGGAAGAAAGTCCCCTGGGACGCCAGATTTTAAATCAGCTCAAAGAGAATCTTGATATTGCCGGTGAAAGTCAGATTCCCATTTGCCAGGATACGGGGATGGCTGTGGTTTTCGTTTCTGTGGGACAGGATGTGAAAATTGAGGGAGGCTCTCTCTCCGACGCCATCAACGAGGGTGTGAGACAGGGATATACGGAAGGTTATCTTAGAAAATCTGTGGTGAAAGATCCATTTTTCAGAGAAAACACAAAAGATAATACACCGGCAGTGATTCATTATGATATTGTACCCGGAGAGGAACTGACGCTGACACTGGCCCCAAAAGGATTTGGCAGCGAGAATATGAGCCGGATTTTTATGTTGAAGCCGGCAGACGGCATGGAAGGAGCTAAAGAAGCTATTCTTTCTGTGGTAAAAGAAGCAGGACCGAATGCCTGTCCTCCGGTAGTGGTGGGCGTCGGTATTGGCGGAACTTTTGAGAAGGCGGCTATGATGGCAAAGCAGGCACTTACCAGGAAGGTGGGAGAATATTCTGAAATTCCATATGTAAAGGAGATGGAAGAAGAACTTTTAAATAAAATTAACGGACTGGGAATCGGGCCGGCAGGTCTTGGCGGAACTGTGACAGCTCTTGCTGTCAATATTAACACATATCCGACGCACATTGCTGGACTTCCTGTGGCGGTCAACATGTGCTGCCATGTGAACAGACATGTGACAAGGGTCTTATAATAATGATAATCAAGAAAGGACAGGGAAATGGAAAGACACATACAGGTTCCTCTGCGGGAACAGAATATTGAAGAGTTGAGAGCAGGCGACTATGTGTATTTAACAGGAACAATCTATACAGCTAGAGATGCTGCTCATAAAAGAATGTATGATTCTATGAAAAAGGGGGAATCATTACCAATAAAATTGAAAGGAAATGTACTCTATTATCTGGGACCAAGCCCAGCCAGAGAAGGACAGGTCATCGGCTCTGCAGGGCCGACTACAAGCAGTCGTATGGATAAGTATACTCCGGATATGCTGGACGCCGGATTAAAGGGCATGGTAGGAAAAGGAAAACGATCTCTGGAAGTCATTGATGCCATGAAGAGAAATCATGCCGTTTACTTTGCAGCGGTAGGGGGAGCGGGAGCATTATTGTCTAAATGTATCAAAGAAGCAGAGGTCATTGCTTATGATGATTTGGGAACGGAAGCTATTCGCAAGTTATATATAGAAAATCTTCCTGTTATTGTGGTCATTGATAAAGATGGAAATAATCTTTATGAGACAGCCGCGAAACAATGGCAAAGGAAAGAATAAAACAGTCTTAAATAACGAACAGAAGAAGTAGATAAAAAAAATAACTCAAAAAAATGACAAAAGATTTGAAATTATAGCTTGACAACGAGAGAGGGGTTTGCTAATATAATATAGCGCTGTGTGATTTAACACAGCGAATTGAATATTTTATTATATTTAGGCATATGGAGAAGTACTCAAGTGGCTGAAGAGGCGCCCCTGCTAAGGGTGTAGACCGTTCGCGCGGTGCGAGGGTTCAAATCCCTCCTTCTCCGTATTCTCTTTTGCTTTTTTGGCAGAAATGCAAAAAAAAATAAAAAAGTGCTTGACAAATACAGAGAATATGATAAAATAAAACAGTTGCTTCTGAGAAA
>CAYULX010000041.1:0-21158 GCA_964445535.1 uncultured Eubacterium sp. | reverse complement strand
ACTCGACCGGATTGCGGTCGGACGGCTGCCGGAACATTATAATTAGCAGAGACAAAGGAGGTATATCATGTTTGACAGACTGGAAGATTTAGTGAAACGTCTGGAAGAGATCATGGAGGAACTCAGTGAGCCGGATGTGGTCAATGACCAGACGAGATTCCGCAATCTCATGAAAGAACAAAATGAGCTGACTCCAATTGTGGACAAATATAACGAATACAAGGACGCGAAACAGACCATCGAAGATAGCGTGGAGATGCTGGAAGCCGAGAGCGATGAGGAAATGAGGGAAATGTTAAAAGAAGAGCTTTCCGATGCCAAGACGGCAGAGGCAAGATGCGAGGAAGAATTAAAGATTCTTCTTCTGCCGAAAGACCCGAACGATGACAAAAACGTTATTGTGGAGATTCGTGCCGGCGCCGGCGGTGATGAGGCTGCGCTTTTCGCGGCGGAAATTTACCGCATGTATAAGTCTTATGCGGAATCCAAACGGTGGAAGACCGAATTTATAGATGTCAATGAAAATGGAATCGGAGGCTTTAAAGAAGTTTCCTTTATGATTACCGGACACGGCGCTTACTCCCGTCTGAAATACGAGAGCGGCGTACACAGAGTACAGAGAATCCCGGCAACAGAATCCGGCGGGCGTATCCATACTTCCACCATCACGGTGGCTATTATGCCGGAAGCCGAAGAAGTGGATGTACATCTTGATATGAACGAGTGCCGGTTTGATGTGTTCCGTGCGTCCGGTAACGGCGGACAGTGTGTTAACACCACCGACTCAGCGGTTCGTCTGACTCACATTCCAACGGGAATTGTCGTTTCCTGCCAGGATGAGAAATCCCAGCTTAAAAATAAAGAGAAGGCCATCAAGGTTCTGCGCGCAAGACTTTACGAGATGGAATCTGCCAAGGCCCACGATGCGGAAGCAGAACTTAGGAAAAGTCAGATTGGTACCGGTGACCGTGCGGAAAAGATTCGTACCTACAATTTCCCGCAGGGGCGTGTCACCGATCACAGAATTAAACTCACCCTCCACAAGCTGGAAAGTATCTTAAATGGAGATCTGGACGAGATTATCGACAGCTTGACCGCGGCAGACCAGGCTGCGAAGCTGAGCAAATTACAGGAGATGCAGGCATAATGAAAGCATGGAAAAAGAATATCCGCCGGGTGGTTCCCTATGTGCCCGGTGAACAGCCGAAACAGACGGACGTAGTCAAGTTAAACACCAATGAAAATCCGTACCCGCCTTCTCCAAAGGTGAAGGAAATGTGCAGACAGATTGAGAACCTTCAGTTATATCCGGACCCGGCGGCTTCCCGTCTGGTGAATGCCATCGCGGCTTACAAGGGAATTGACCGCAGGCAGGTCTTCGTGGGCGTGGGCTCCGACGACGTGCTGGCGCTGTCCTTTCTCACATTTTTTAACAGCGGTAAACCGATTCTCTTTCCGGATATCACTTACTCCTTTTATGACGTGTGGGCGGATCTGTTCCGGATTCCTTACGAAACCAAAGCCCTTGACGATACATTCCACATTCGCAGAGAAGATTATTACGGAGAAAACGGCGGCGTGATTTTTCCGAATCCCAATGCGCCCACGGGCATTTTGATGTCCCTGGACGGCATCCGGGATATTCTGGAGCATAATCAGGACGTGGTGGTCATCGTGGACGAGGCATATATTGACTTTGGCGGAGAGACTGCTCAAAGGCTTCTCGAAACTTACGAGAACCTGCTGGTGGTGCAGACCTTTTCCAAATCCCGCTCTCTGGCGGGACTTCGTATCGGTTATGCCATGGGTTCCCCGGAATTAATCCGTGCCCTTCATGATGTGAAATATTCTTTTAATTCTTACACCATGAATCAGCCGTCGATTCTGCTGGGAGCGGCATCCGTGGAAGACGAGGCCTATTTCCGGCGGACCACTGATAAAATCGTAGCCACCAGAGAATGGTTTAAGCAGGAAATGCGTGACTTTGGTTTTTCCTTCCCGGATTCCCGGGCCAACTTCCTATTTGCCACCCACGAATCCGTACCGGCGAAAGAAATCTTTGAGGCCGCCCGGGAACAGAATATCTATGTACGATACTTTAATAAAGAACGCATCGACAATTATCTGCGGATTACCATCGGCACCGACGAGGAAATGCAGAAATTCCTGGAGTTTTTGAGGGGGTATCTGCGCAAATAGAGATTTTTTTCTTAATTTATCATAGTAATTCATACAAAATTGTTGTATAATATAACGAAGGGAGCTTACGAACCGCCCGTGCATGTTTAGGTGAACGTGACCGTACACAGTATCCTGAATATACTTTAACAAAGGGAGAACTTTTTTTCGAGGAGGATTACCATGAAGAAGATTTTATTTGCTGCTTCTGAGTGTGTTCCGTTTATGAAAACGGGGGGACTTGCAGACGTTGTGGGGGCATTGCCGAAAGAGTTTGATAAGAATGAGTGGGATGTCAGAGTGATCATGCCGAATTACCGGGGTATTCCGGATAAGTTCCGCAATACTTTTGAATATGTCACACATTTTTACATGGGAACAGGCCCGATGGTTCCACATACTCATGTGGGTATTATGAAATATGAGTATAACGGCATCACATATTATTTTATTGATAATCTGGATTATTTTGGCGCCGAGAAGCCGTATGCTGATACCAGAACAGATGTGGAGAAATATATTTTCTTCTGTAAAGCAGTATTATCTATCCTTCCAATTGTGGATTTTAAACCGGACATCATCCATTGTCACGACTGGCAGACTGGTCTGATTCCGGTATATCTGAAGACTGAGTTCGCGGCGAACCCGTTCTTCTGGGGCATTAAGACAATTATGACTATTCATAATCTCCGGTTCCAGGGTATCTGGGATATTAAGACCATTAAAGGACTTTCCGGTCTTCCGGATTACCTGTTTACACCGGATAAATTGGAATATAAAAAAGATGCTAACATGTTAAAGGGTGGAATTGTTTATTCTGATTTTATCACCACAGTAAGCAATACCTATGCGCAAGAGATTCAGACTCCATATTATGGCGAGGGACTGGATGGTTTACTTAGCGCGAGGAATCAGAGTCTTTTCGGTATTGTAAATGGCATTGATTACACTGTGTATAATCCAAAGACAGACGGATTTATTTATGCAAACTATGATGTACGCAATTATAAAAAGGGCAAAGCTGCCAATAAAGAAGCCATTCAGAAAGAGCTGGGTCTTGAAGTCAATCCGGATAAATATCTGATTGGTCTCATTTCCAGACTGACAGATCAGAAAGGACTTGATTTGATTCAGTATGGCATGGAGCGTATTGTAGATGATAATACACAGCTTGTGGTCATCGGCACCGGCGAGCAAAGATACGAGGATATGTTCCGCTACTATACATACCGCTATCCGAACAAGGTATCCGCCAATATTTTGTACTCTGATGTTCTGGCGCATAAATTATATGCTGCTGCGGATGCATTCCTGATGCCGTCTCTTTTTGAACCGTGTGGACTGACACAGATCATCGCTTTCCGCTATGGAACGGTTCCGATTGTCAGAGAGACCGGCGGACTGAAAGATACCGTAGAGCCGCTGAACGAATTTGAGGATACCGGAGACGGATTCTCCTTCAACAATTACAACGGTGATGACATGGTAAATGTCATCAATTACAGTAAGTACATTTTCTTTGAACAGAAGAAAGTATGGAATAACATGGTTAAGAGAGGAATGAAGAAAGATTTATCCTGGGGCGTTTCCAAGAAACGTTACGAAGAACTGTATAATACGCTGATCGGAAGATAGAGAGCAGTTCTTCGGCATGACCATGATATATTTAAGAAACATAAAAAACTCCCGCAGGTGAAAATCTGCGGGAGTTTTTTATAGTGACTGTTCCGACGGGGGCTGTCAGGATGGGGGCGTCTAGAGAAGGAAGCAGGTCGGAAAGATTACCGTGTTCCAGGGTGTATAGGCAGGTCATGATTTTCGTGGTGCTTGCCATGGGCAGTTCTGTTTTTTCTTCTTTCCCAAAGAGTATGTGCTGTTTTTTCCGTCCATCAAAATGGCGGCTTTTGCATAAAGTCCCGAAGGTGTTTCCGCTGAGCGTAAATTTATGGTATGATAAGGAGACAGAATTAATAAAAGAAACAGGCATAGAACAGTAATATATTTTTTCAAGAGGTGTCCTCCTTTCAGAAAATGCCGGGTCATGTAACAATGTCCGCGGTCAGCGGCAGACAGGAGTACCGGCGGTAGACAAGGACGCCGGCGATAGTGGAGAAAAAAGGAAGTCTGCAAAAATGTATTACAGTTTATGTCAGAGAACAGGATATATGATATCCGGGGAGGAATTTATGTTTTATCGTTGTAAGAACTGTGGAGGGAATGTCACATATCATCCGGAAAAAAAGAAAATGATTTGTGAAAGCTGCGGCAGCGAGGAGAGTCAGCAGGAGATTCCGCAGAAAGAAATCCACATATGCAGCAATTGTGGCGGACAGATTGAGACGACAGAATATACTCTTGCCTGCCGGTGTCCTTATTGTCAGACTTTTCATATTCTGGAGGACCGGATGGAAGGAGACCATAGACCGCGTCTGCTTCTTCCGTTTGGCATGGACAAGCATCAGGCGGCGGAAAAGCTGCGGAATACTTTTTCCAGTAAGCTGTTTTTGCCGTCCAATTTCTGCGCGGCGGCAAGCCTGGAATCTATGCAGGGGATTTATGTACCATTTTGGATGTATGACTTTCACAGCCATATTCATTTTGAAGGAGAGGGAGACCGGGTGAGAACCTGGCGGGAAGGTGAATATGAGGTCACCGAGACGAGAGTATACCGTCTGGTTCGAGACTTCGAGGTGAAATACGACAAGATTCCGGTGGACGCCTCTGTGGCCATGGAGGACGGACTGATGGATTTACTGGAGCCATATGATTATGGTGAGCTGGGCGACTTCACGCCGGAATATCTGTCCGGTTTTCAGGCAGATGTCTATGAGCAGGACAGTGGAACTTTGCGGCCGAGAGCGGAGGAAAAGGCGGATGGTTTTTCCCAGCAATATCTGGCGGAGGAGAACGCGGGATATACGATGTTGCGACCTTTTGTTGACAGAAAAGAGAATAAAGTGAAGGATACATTTTTTACTTTTCTGCCGGTCTGGAGATACATATACCGCTATAATGGAAAGGAATATCCTTTTTATGTCAACGGGCAGACGGGAAAAGTGACCGGCGCGCCGCCTGTGAGCCTGGCGAGAGTGTTCGGCATGAGTGTAGGGGTTTTTGCGCTGGTATTCTTTTTCCTGAAAATGTTATGTTATTTCCTGGAGGTGCTGTAAATGAATAAAACATATCGGAATGTTGCGCTGGGAATCTTCATTGCAGGACTGGCGCTGGGCGGACTGGGACTGCTTCTTAAATACGGTGTATTCCAGGGAATGATGGCGTCAAAAGAAGCCCGGACCAATACCCAGTGTTTGACGGAAGAGAGGATTTTTGATGAGGCAAATGTACTGACGGATGTGCAGGAGGAATATCTTTTCCAGCTTCTGTCAGAGAAGGAAGAAATGATTGGGGCAGATATTGTGCTGCTCATCATTCGGGAGCCGGATATCGATGATTATTATTCCATAAGGGATTACGCCCAGAGCTATTACGAAGAAAATAAATTCGGATGGGATCAGCCAAATGGGGACGGCATGATTTATGTGGATAACTGGGCCACTGGTTACTGCTGGCTGTGCACAACGGGAAAAGTATCGGAAAAGCTTGATGACGATACCATTCAGTTTATCATCAAACGGGTCAATGAGACGGTCAATGAGGACCCGTATGGCGCCTATGAAACAATGATCGAGACGGCGTCATCGGAAATGCAGAATTTCAACCTGTTTCATTTTCGCATCGGGAACATCTGGCTTCTGCTCATTGCCCTAGTGGTTGCCGGTATTTTTGCCGCCTGCAATCTCATAGGGAATAAAGGGAAAGCGACCACAGACAGATCTACTTATGTGCCGGAAGGCGGAGTGAAGATCAATCAGAGACAGGATATTTTCCTTCGGTCCCATGTGACAAGACGAAAGATAGAGACTAACCACGATTCCGGGAGACACGGAGGCGGCGGAGGTTCCATCGGCGGAACCGGCGGACATGGAGGCGGCGGAGGCCGTCATTGAGAGCGATAGATGTGCGACAAAGCCGTCACAGAGAACGATACATCGGGATGCGGTATCATGAAAGAACATCTAAAGGACAGAGAAAGTGTTCTGCTGGAAGTGGAGGAGCCGCTGGCTAAAGGGTCGGATGTACGAGAAAAATGTACGTTTTACGCTTGATAAACCATACTAAATATGATATGTTTTTTGCTGGAAATACAGTTTCTGTCTGAGAATGGAAATCCATCGGACAGATTTCCCTGAATAATAATTTATAATGGTGCCGGGGCACGAGGGTGTGCTTTTCAGCAAATGCAAAGGAGTTTCTGACTCTTTGGCAAAGTGTTGCGCCCAGTCCCGGCTTATTATTGAATATACGAAGAAGGAGTGACCGTCGTGGCAAATATTATTTCAGATGAAACAATTGATTATGTCGGAATCCTTGCAAAGCTGGAACTTTCTCCGGAGGAAAAAGAGCGAGCAAAGGAAGATATGGCGAAAATGCTTGACTATATTGATACCTTAAATGAACTGGATACCAGCGGCGTAGAGCCGATGAGCCATGTATTCCCGGTTCATAATGTGTTCCGGGAAGATGTTGTTACCAATGGAGATGAGAGAGACAAAGTGCTTGCCAATGCCCCGGAAGCAAAAGAAGGAGCTTTTGTGGTTCCGAAAACATTTGATTAAAACGGAGACAGGAGGACAGCAATGGGTTTGATGAGAGATACGGCTGTGAAGCTCAGTGAGAGGATCAAAGCAGGCGAGATTACCGTCATGGACGCAGCTATGGCAGCCATGGATGCCATTGAGAAAAAGGAATCTGCCTATCACTGCTATGCCACAGTTCTTGATAGAGAAACAGTATTAGAGAGGGCCCGGGAGGTTCAGAAATTAATGAGCGAGGGCGTCCTGACCGGACCGCTGGCAGGTGTGCCGGCGGCAATTAAGGATAACATGTGTACAGAAGGCGTGCGTACCACCTGCAGCTCCCGGATTCTTGATAATTTTGTGCCGCCGTATACGGCGGAGGCAGTGAAGAATCTGGAAAAGGCCGGCGTGGTCATCATCGGAAAGACAAACATGGATGAATTTGCCATGGGAAGCACTACCGAGACTTCGTACTATGGACCGACAAAGAATCCGTGGAATACCGAACATGTGCCGGGCGGTTCTTCCGGCGGCTCCGCGGCGGCGGTGGCAGCGGAAGAATGTGTTTTCGCCCTGGGTTCTGATACCGGCGGCTCCATCCGGCAACCAGCGTCCTACTGTGGTGTAGTAGGTATGAAGCCGACCTACGGAACCGTGTCCCGGTACGGACTGATCGCTTACGGTTCCTCCCTTGACCAGATTGGTCCCATGGCGAAAGATGTGAGAGACTGTGCGGTGATTCTTGACGCCATCACTTCTCATGATGAGAAAGACAGCACTTCCGTAAAGAGAGAGGACGCTAATTTCGCTTCCGCCCTGGTGGACGACGTAAAGGGTATGAAGGTTGGAATTCCGAAAGATTATTTCGGGGAAGGACTAGATGAAGATGTGCGAGAGGCAGTGCTTAATGCGGCTAAAGTTCTGGAATCTCAGGGAGCCGTGGTGGAAGAGTTTGACCTGGGGCTTGTAAAATATGCTATCCCTGCCTATTATGTCATCGCCTGCGCTGAGGCCAGCTCCAATCTGGCCCGGTTTGACGGCGTGAAATACGGCTACCGTACACCGGACTTTGAGGGACTCCACAATATGTACAAAAAGACCCGTTCTGAAGGTTTTGGAGAGGAAGTAAAACGCCGGATCATGCTGGGTTCCTTTGTGTTAAGTTCCGGTTACTATGATGCCTACTACCTGAAAGCGCTCCGGACAAAAGCCCTCATCAAACAGGAATTTGACAAGGCATTTGCAAAATATGATGTGATTTTAGGGCCAGCGGCGCCTACCACTGCTCCGAAGCTGGGCGACAGTCTGAGCGACCCGATTAAAATGTATCTGGGAGACATTTATACGATTTCCGTGAATCTTGCCGGACTGCCGGGCATCACAGTTCCGTGTGGGACAGACAGGAAGGGGCTGCCAGTGGGCCTGCAGCTCATCGGAGACTGTTTTAAAGAGAATAATATTATCCGGGCGGCCTATACCTATGAGCGGCACCGGGGATTTGACATGACAGCGCCGGGGACCGGGACTCATGCGGCAGAGGCGAAGAAGGCTTTGGAGACTGCCGGTCAGGAAGCGCCGGAAGCAGGGAGAGAAGGAGGGGAAAAGAAATGAGCAGACAGTACGAGACAGTGATTGGTCTGGAAGTGCATGTGGAGCTTGCCACCAAAACAAAGATTTTCTGCGGATGCAGCACGGAATTTGGCGGCGCTCCGAATACCCACACCTGTCCGGTCTGCACCGGAATGCCGGGTTCCCTTCCGGTACTCAACAAACAGGTGGTAGAACACGCCGCAGCTGTAGGTCTGGCGACCAACTGTATCATCACGCAGAATTGTAAATTTGACCGGAAAAATTATTTTTATCCGGATAATCCACAAAATTATCAGATTTCTCAGTTGTACTATCCTATATGCCGCAACGGACATGTGGACATCGAGGTGGACGGACGGAAGAAGAGCATCGGCATCCATGAGATTCATATGGAAGAGGACGCCGGCAAGCTCATTCACGATCCGGCCACCGGCAACTCGCTGGTGGATTTCAATCGAAGCGGCGTGCCGCTTATTGAGATTGTATCGGAGCCGGACATGCGTTCCGCAGATGAGGTCATCGCTTATCTGGAAAAGCTTCGCATGATTATCCAGTATCTGGGAGCTTCTGATTGCAAATTGCAGGAAGGTTCCATGCGTGCCGACGTCAACTTGTCTGTCCGGGAGATAGGAGCGGAAGAATTCGGCACCAGAACCGAGATGAAGAACTTAAATTCTTTCAGTGCCATCGCCAGAGCCATCGAAGGCGAGACGGAGCGTCAGATCGACCTTCTAGAAGAGGGCAAAGAAGTGGTGCAGGAAACCCGCCGTTGGGATGATGACAAAGAGTATTCCTATCCAATGCGTTCCAAAGAGGACGCCCAGGACTATCGTTATTTCCCGGAACCGGATCTGCCGCCGATCATCATTTCCGACGAATGGCTGGAAGAAATTCGGAGCAGACAGCCGGAGTTCCGGGATGAGAAACAGGTCCGCTACAAAGAAGAATACTGTCTGCCGGAATACGATATTGATATCATTACTTCCGATAAGACTTTAACGGACCTTTTTGAGAGCTGCATCGCCCTGGGCGCCGCGCCTAAGGAGGTTTCCAACTGGATCATGGGAGATACCATGCGTCTCTTAAAAGAAAATGAGATGGAGGCTTCTGATCTTCATTTCAGTCCGGAGAATCTCGTAAAAATGATTTCTCTGATTGAATCCGGCGCCATCAACCGCAAGGTGGCAAGAAAAGTTTTCGAGGCTATTTTTAAAGACGATGTGGAGCCGGAAGCTTATGTGGAAGAAAACAGACTGAAAACAGTCAACGATGAGGGCGCGCTCCGGAAGGTTATCGAAGAAATCGTGGAGAACAACCCGAAATCTGTCGAAGACTATAAAGCCGGCAAGAAAAAAGCCATGGGCTTTTTTGTGGGACAGACCATGCGAGCCATGAAAGGTAAGGCGGATCCTGCCATGGTAAATCAGATTCTTCATGAGATTCTGGACTGACAGGATTCTTCACGGGACTCTGAATCGACGGGATTTCTTCCGCAGAGAATAAAGACAGATGATACAGGGGCGGCTGCAAAGAATATGATTTGCGGCGGCCCCTTTTTGTACCACAGGGGGAAAGTGATGAAAAAGATTCCAGTTTTAAATTCCATGGAAAAGACCCGGGATACTCGATTTTTAAAAAATTACACGTTAAATTACACCAATTCAGAGGGTGGCGAAAAAATCTACGAGACTGTCAGCAATTTCGATTATGACAGTCCGGAACAGCTTGGACAGCGAGCCTCCGGCGTGGTCATCGTAGGTTTTATGGAGGACAAGATTCTTTTGTGCCGGGAATTTCGCATGGGGGTCAACCATTTTGTTTATAATTTACCGGCCGGTCATATCGATGAAGGTGAAAAGGTGGAGGAATGTGCCCGGAGAGAACTTTTTGAGGAAACAGGGCTGTCCTTAAAAGAAGTATGGCAGGTACTTCCGCCCTCTTACGCTGCGCCGGATCTCAGCGACTCTTCTGCCTGGGTGATTTTTGCCGAAGTGGAAGGAGAACTGCCTGGCGGTGCCTCTGAATATACCGAGGCCGATGAGTGGATACAGCCGGGATTTTACAGCCGGGAAGAGACGGCGGAGCTTTTGAAGCAGGAGAGGTTCTCGGGGAGAGCCCAGATGGCAGCTTATTTTTTTTGCGGAAGGCTTTTATAAGTAGAATTACAACTTTGCCGCAAGAATTTCGTTAGAATAAGTTTATTGACATTGTAAGGAAATGTGATATATTTAAAAAGATTTGTAAAAATAAGGTAAAGTAAAATGGAGTGGGGGTTTATGAGCAAAGGAAAAAGAAAAACATGGGGGATACGGAAGTTTTTCAAAGGAAAGTCCGGGAAAAAGTTCCTGGTTTTTCTGGAAGTACTGCTGGCAGTGGCGTTTTTGCTGCAGCCACATCTGTATTATGATGGGACAGCCTCTAGCTTTTTCAAGAGATTTTATGCCGATTCCATCACAATCTGCGGAGGATTGTGGATCATTCTCGTATTCCTTACGGTCAAGAGTTTTCATTTAAGTAACAAGTTAAATAAGCGGATTAGTTGGGCCGCGGCGGCTTTGACTCCTTTGGCCGCATTTTTATGGCTGGAGTACTATAATCATATGCAGTTCTGGGGGCCGTTAAGTCAGATTCCGCTTCTGTATCTGTTCTTGGATTTAATAATTTATTACATCGTTTATCTGTTTTTGCTGCTCATTTTCAACAGTATCCGGGGTGCGTCCATCGCCATGATCATTGTGACGGCATTTTTCGGAATTATGAATTATGAGCTGACGGTATTCCGGAGCATGTCTTTTATTGCATCTGATATCTATTCCCTTTTGACGGCTGTTTCGGTGGCCAATACATACAGGATTGAGATTGATGTAGATACGGCAGAGTTTTTCATGTTGGCTCTGGTGCTTATTGCGCTGTTGTTCAAGCTCAAAAAGTTCAAATTATTCCGCTGGAAGGCGAGAACCGCTTTTGCCGCTGCCTATGTGGCAATTTTCATGTGCTTCTGTCAGGTATACGTTTTCAGCGATTATCTGGAAAATATCGGTGTGGATTTCCGTGTATATCGGCCACAGTACAAGTACCGCTATTATGGTACTCTGCTTACCACCATCCGGACCTTTGGATATCTCCATGTGACGGAGCCGGAAGGATATTCCGTGGATGCGGTGCAGGAGATTATCGACGATTATGTGACGGAAGAACAGTCGGTCACAGGCACTGCCACGGCGTCCGGAGAAGACGAAACGGTCGATTATGTGGACAGCCTGAATCCGCTGGACAGCGCACAGGTGAACGCGGCGGAGATTAAGGAGAGCGACAGCGCTTCCACCGGAGAAACTGCCAGCGACGCGGAGAATGACGCCAGCGCTGAGGATATCAGCGATGCGGATGACGATGACGCGAAGGATGACGCCGACGATGATCAAAAGAATACGCCTTCCCAGAAGCCTAATATTATCATCATCATGAACGAGTCTTTCTCCGATCTGATGGCAGTGGGCGACATGGAAGTGACCAAGGATTACATGCCATTTTTCCGTAAATTAAAAGAGAATACCATCAAAGGATATACTTATTCTTCTGTGTTTGGAGGAAATACAGCCAACTCGGAGTTTGAGTTCCTCACGGGAAATACGATGGCATTTTTGCCAGATAACTCCGTGCCGTATCAGTTGTTTTTGAGAAGTAAGACGGCGGGACTGACCTACACCCTGGCGGATCAGGGATACGGGCCGCTGTACGCGCTGCACCCGTATTACCAGACGGGATACAGCCGTTATAAGATTTATCCGCTGATGGGATTTGACCATTTCTATACGTCCGATGATTTTTCTGTCTTTACGGATACGGTCAACTACCATATCACGGATCAAGAGGATTATGATAAGATTATTGAACTGTATGAAGAATCCCAGGATGATGACTCGCCGTTTTATCTGTTCAATGTCACCATGCAAAATCACGGCAGCTATGACGGCAGCCTGCTGGAAACAGGAGATTCCGTCCGCTTGAAGGGTAATCTGGAAGGATTCTCCAAGGCGGAGCAGTATCTGAATATGGTAAAAATGTCCGATAAGGCTTTGAAACAGTTGATTCAATATTTTGAGAAGGTCGATGAGCCGACGGTGATTCTTTTCTTCGGCGATCATCTGCCGGATCTGGATGAAAGTTTTTATGATACGCTTCTCGGCGAGAAAGTGGAAAATCTTGAGGGAGAAGATCTGGAACAGTTGTATAAAGTGCCGTTTTTAATCTGGGCCAACTATGACATTGAAGAACAGACCATTGAGCGCACCAGTAATAATTATCTCAGCACCTATCTTGCCGATGTGGCTGGAATTGAGAAGACCGGTTATCTGGAATATCTGACAGATTTGCGGGAGCAGATTCCGTGCATCAACGCCATCGGATACTGGGGCAGTGACGGAAACTTTTATGACCTTGAAGACGAGAGTTCTCCGTATTATGATTTGATTCATCAGTATAATTTGCTGGAATATAATAATTTGTTTGGAAAAGATGAACAGCAGACTTCTTTCTTCTATTTGCAGAGTGACGGGAACACGGAGTGAGAAATCTTGTCACGGCGAAGGTGCGATAAAGAAGACGGAAAGAAGCAGCAAGAGGGGGGAGTACAAAATGGTGTCGCGGAAGGTAATAGTGATTAATCCGACCGGACTTCATGCCAGACCGGCGGCGGTTCTTGCCAGGGAGGCGAAACAGTTTGAATCAGAGATTTCCGTTATAACAGGTTCACGAAAGGTGGACGCCAAAAATGTTCTGGCGCTCATGGACGCGGCCATTGTGCGTGGAATGGAGATTACCATAGAGTGTATCGGGGCAGATGAAGAAAATGCGCTCCGGGCACTAATCGAGGCGGTGGAAAGCGGCCTCGGAGAATAAGATAGCCAGTAAATATGCATAGATTTAGTATTCCCAGATACGGGGGCCGCTGCAAAGTCGCTGATTTTTGCAGCGGCCTCCGTATTCTTTGTCTTTAAGAGTTGTCTCTGGATCAAAACCGGCGAAGCGGATCTCTTCAGTCAGTTTTTGCCGGACAGGAGTTGATCTTTCAGATGCAGACGGTTTTGGATCGTATTCCGGTAAAAGCGCAGCAGAACGACTTCCAGAAGCTTACCGAAGGTCTCGTCATCCATGCGCTGCAGCGATTTCAGCAAATCCGATTCTTCCAGGAGAGCGCCGATTATCTCGCTGGCCACCGGAACCGCCGTGTGAGTGTCATCCTCGGATGGAATCAGAGAAACGATGGCGCCGAGAATCATCTGTGTTTTTTCGTAAATCGGCGGTTCCAGACGGATGTAACCAAAGCAGGAACGGGTGATCCGCGGACTTCTGCCGTGAAGCAGGAGCGCGTGAAATGGTTTGATGTATGTATTGGACAGATCATCTCTTGCCTTCAACACCTGATACAGATGATCTTCCATCTCCGGTGTGTCCGCAAACAGAGTGGCCGCGTGGGCGATGACTTCATTGCGGTTTTGGAGGACAGGCGCCTGACCGATTCTTATGTTGTCAAGAATCTGATAAATCTCTGTGCCCAGGGCAGAAATGTACTCCACATCTTCTTTATGGATCGGAGTCTCCGGAATAAAGGTGCCTGGCTGTTGCTGGGCTTTCTGTTGCTGGAGCATTTTTATTTTGGAATCCAGAAGCATCTTGTCCTGGCGGGTCAGTATCGGATTGACATGAAGATACCGGTAAGCGATATGGAGCTTCACCGTGGAGATGATCAGATCGATTCCCTCCGCCTTTAATTTATCACAGTCAATTTCAAATGCTGAAGTAATGCCCCGGACAGCCAGGTCCGGGTATTCTTTTTTCAGGCTGGAAGCCAGAAGTCTGGAACTTCCGATTCCGGTTGGACAGACGAGGATGACTGAAATCTGCTGTTCCAGCTTGTCAATTCGCTCTTTGGCCATCACAAAATAAATGGTGATGAAACCGGTTTCGCTGGCGGGCACCGAACGGATGCCAAGGGTTGGACAGAGAACGGACATGCCTTTCTCACAGGCGTGATAAATGTCAGGATAATTCTCCTGAAAATCACCAAGCAGAGGATTTTCAATGGGGATGCCGGCGCGCAGCCGTGCTATGGTCGGTTGGATGTGGGCGCCCAGTTCCTGGAGAAGCCGTTCATCATTCATAAAGTTCATGCAGAGCAGTTCGCTGACCTTTTTGATGATGGTCAGAGTGATCTGATGAACGTCCAGATTGCGGATTTCCGTCAGATCCTGCTGTCCGGAAGGCCAGATGCGCTGTCCGGACAGGTAAGCTGCCAGGTACAGCGTTTCGTCCACAGAGACAGACAGATGAAAAATCTGCCGGAGCTGCCGCATGATGTATTCAGCCACAGCGTATTCCGGCTGTATGGACAGTTGGGAAAACGACTTCGACTCATCTGTAATAAAATGTTCCTCCTGCATTCTCTTGATGGAGAGAGAAATGTAAATGAGGAGATGCAGATATCCGTTGTCAGAAAGGTGAAGCTTCAGCTTTTCTTCACATTCTGCCAGAATACCATTGACTTTTAAAATGATGTCTGTGGGCAGTTCTTCACTGAAAATATTGTCGCCCATGGACAGATCGCTCTTTCTGAGCTGCCCCAGCGTCTGGTGCTCATTGATCTGATTACACAGCCAGGAAGTGGCCGCCTGCCGTCTGGAAATCTCAGAGCCTTCGATGAAAATGCCCAGGCCCGGGCGGCGGATCAGGCGGAGATGGTATTTTTCAAACCATTGACTTAAATGATTCAATGAGGTGGTGAGCGTTCCCTCGGAAATACCGAATTTATCTGTGAAATAAAATGATTTTAAAGGTTCGTCGGTAAAGAGCAGATCGCGGCACAAAAGGGTCTGTCGTTCTTTTCGGTCTTCTACTGTCTGAGGGGAGCGGGTACTCTGATCCAGAAGAGCGATGAGCTCAGCTTTCCGTTCTTCCGGCTCGTCGAGAATCAGTCCCACGCTTCGTTTGCGGACGAAGTGAAACCCTTGGGCGGCCATCCATTTTTCCACCGTCGGCAGTTCTCGCTGCACGGAGCGGTTGCTGATGGCGAGCTCCTCCGATATGATTCCGATGGTCACAGGGTGGTCCTGTGGAAAACGGGCGAGAATCCGTATAATGTTTTCTGCGCGTTGTGTAAGCTGCATAATACTCTCCTTTGTAAATATCTTGCATATATTATACAAAACTTTTTTTAGATTGACAAACTCCAACCAATAAAAGCCATTAGTGAAAATGCATAAAAAACAATTGTATCAATTGGCGAATTTATCAATAATGGTAGGGTTTGTCATAAATGCTTGGTGACAAAGTTGCAATATCATTGAATTGTAAATGCAAGGAAACCCTTATAGAATAGAAGTATCAAAAAATACGGGGCAGACCGGAAAGGCCGGAAAGCTCAACGATAGAAGAGAGGAGAAATGTAACATGAAAAATGCAGTACAACGGTTTGGAAAGTTCCTTTCCGCGATGGTAATGCCGAACATCGGAGCATTTATCGCATGGGGATTTATCACCGCATTGTTTATCGAACAGGGCTGGCTGCCAAATGAACAGCTGGCTTCCCTGAACGGACCAATGCTTAACTATCTGCTTCCAATCCTCATTGGTATGCAGGGTGGTAAACTGGTAGGAGGAGACAGAGGTGCTGTCATGGGTGCCATCGCCACAGTCGGTGTGATCGTCGGTGCTCCGGATTACCCGATGCTCATGGGCTCCATGGTAATGGGACCTCTGGCAGGTTTTATTATCAAGAAATTCGACCAGGCAATGGACGGAAGAATGCCGGCCGGTTTTGAGATGCTGATTAACAACTTCTCCGTAGGTATCTTTGGTATGATTATGGCGATCATCGGATTCTACGCCATCGGACCTCTGATGAGCGCGATTCTCGTTATCCTTCGGGGAGGCGTTGAGATTCTTATCAACCACGGACTCCTTCCATTGGCAGCTATCTTCATCGAGCCAGCGAAGGTATTGTTCCTGAACAACGCCATCAACCAGGGAATCTTCACACCAATTGGTATTACGCAGGCAGCAGAAGCAGGTAAATCCATCATGTACATGCTGGAGACAAACCCGGGTCCTGGACTTGGACTTCTTCTTGCATACTGGGTATTCTCCAAAGACCGTGCCACAAAGGATTCCGCTCCTGGTGCAATCATCATCCAGTTCCTGGGTGGTATTCACGAGATTTACTTCCCGTACATACTGATGAACCCACTTGTTATCATCGGACCTATCCTTGGTAATATCTGCGCGATCTTCTTCTTCAGCATTATGGGTGCAGGTCTTGTAGGACCGGCAGCGCCAGGTTCCATTATCGCGTTCCTTGCCATGTCACCGAGAGGCTCCATCCTGATTTCTGTAATTGGTGTTGCGATTGCAGCGGTAGTATCCTTCCTGGTATCCTCACCGATCATCAGAATGTCAGGCGCCAAGAGTCTTGACGACGCACAGGCACAGAAAGACAGCATGAAAGCTGAATCCAAAGGAGCAGCTCCTGTACGCACAGGCGCTGAGGTGGCAACAGACGCCATCAAGAAGATTATCTTCGCCTGCGACGCAGGTATGGGATCTTCCGCCATGGGCGCAACGAAGTTCAGAAACCGTATTAAACCTTTAAATCTTGGAATCACTGTAACAAATACATCTGTAGATAATGTTCCGGGCGACGCCGATGTGGTCGTATGCCAGTACGTTTTACAGGATAGAGCCGCAAAGAGCGCTCCGCAGGCAAGACTGGTTACCTTGGGTAACTTCCTGCAGGATCCGAACCTGGATGCCTTATATGCAGAACTGGAAGAGCGGGCAAACGGAGGCAATGCGGCAGCCGAGACTGCAGCTCCAGAAACCGCGGCGGCAGAAACTGCAGCTACAGAGACAGCGAAAGAGCCGCAGAAATCATCCGGAAAAGCCGTTCTCATGAAAGAGGGCATCCGCACAGGTCTCCCGAGTGTGAGCAAAGAAGATGCCATCCGGGCAGCCGGTGAGCTGTTGAACAAGCTTGGCTTTGTTGATGAAAGTTATATTGATGCGATGCTCGAGAGAGAAAAACTGGTTTCCACTTACATGGGTATGGGTGTTGCCATTCCGCACGGTACATCCACTGCCAAAGGAACCGTAAAGAAATCTGGTATCGTTGTGATGCAGTATTCGGAAGGTGTTGACTTTGGTGATGAGAAGGCTTATCTGGTCATCGGTATTGCCGGAGTCGGTGACGAACATCTGGAGATTCTTGGAAGAATCGTGGAGAGTCTGGAAGATGAGGAATTGCCGGAAAAACTCAAAAAAGAGGCAGACGTCGACATGATCATGAAGACCTTCGGTTAAAATGCGGGGCGGCATATAACTGGCGGACGAAGAAACGGCGGTAAGTTGATTTTTTAGGAAAAGAGGAGATTTATCATGAAAAAAGCAGTTCAGTTTGGCGCAGGAAACATTGGACGTGGATTTATCGGAGCATTGCTCAGCCAGTCCGGATATCATGTGGTATTTGCTGATGTGGTTGACGCTATCATTGACAAGATCAATGAGGATAAGACTTACACAGTCCATGTGATGGATGTGGAATGTGAAGATCAGAAAATTGAAAATATCAGCGGTGTAAACTCCACAAAACCGGAGGCTGTTGATGAAATCGCCGGAGCAAATCTGGTGACCACAGCCGTGGGACTTGTGATCTTACCGAGAATCGCACCGACCATCGCGCAGGCCATTGAAAAACGTATGGCAGATGGAGTGAAAGAGCCGATGAATATCATCGCCTGTGAAAATGCTATCCGCGGTACTTCTCAGCTTAAAAAAGCTGTCTATGAGAACTTAAGTGATGAGGGCAAAGCATTTGCCGACGAATATGTGGGATTCCCAGACTGTGCCGTTGACAGAATCGTACCTCCGGTTAAAAGCGATAACTTCATTGACGTTGTGGTAGAAACCTACTACGAGTGGGATGTGGAACATTCCGGTTTCAAGGGTGAGATTCCGGAAATCAAGGGAATGACTCTGGTGGATAATCTGATGGCATACATTGAAAGAAAGCTGTTCACCCTCAATACAGGACATTGTATCACCGCTTACCTGGGAACTCTGTGGGGATTCCCGACCATCGACGCAGCCATTGCCGATGAGAAGATCTATGGGATCGTTTCCGCGGCCATGAAGGAAAGTGGAGACGGTCTCATCAAAAAACACGGTTTTGATTCGGAAAAACATGCGGTTTACATTAAGAAAATCATCGGACGTTTCAAAAATCCTTACTTACAGGACGATGTTACCCGTGTGGGCCGGGAACCTCTGCGTAAATTAAGCCCGACTGACCGTCTGATCAGCCCGCTGACCACAGCGTACGGATATGACCTGCCGGTGGATCATCTGCTAATCGGTGTGGGAGCTGCTTTGCATTATAACAATCCGAATGACAAACAGAGTGTAGAACTGCAGGAAAAAATTGCGGCAAAAGGTGTTTGTGAGGCCGTTGCAGAAGTCACCGGTCTTACCGATGAGAAACTTCTGGATGCCATCGTGGCTGAATATAATAAATTAAACGGATGATTTTTCATTTAGAATCACAGAAAATAGAAAACGTCAGAAAATCGACGCCCGATTTATCCTTGCCTTTTCCAAATCATCGTGCTACACTTAACAAATGTAAAGTCCGGGCGGGAGATACATACGGTAACGAAAGCGCCGGATTTGCGAGTACTCCGCAGTTATTTATTATAATCAATAAGAAAAGGAGACATTGCTATGTGTGGAATTGTTGGATATACAGGAAAGGAAGCGGCTGCACCGATTATATTGAACGGTTTGTCCAAGCTGGAATACAGGGGATATGATTCGGCGGGAATTGCTACCTTTAACGAACAGACAAACGGGATTGAAATTGTGAAGACGAAGGGCAGACTGAAGAACCTCGTGGAAAAGACCGACGGGGGCAAGGGCATGCCAGGGGGGTGCGGTATCGGCCACACCCGTTGGGCAACCCATGGCATGCCATCCAAAGTCAACGCGCATCCACATTGCAGTGATGACAGGATGGTCGTTGTTGTTCACAATGGAATCATTGAAAATTATCAGGAACTGAAAGAACACTTAATTCAGAAAGGTTATACTTTTTACTCCGAGACGGACACAGAAGTTGTAACGAAGCTGATTGATTACTATTACAAGGAGACAGACCACGATGCTTTAAAGAGCATGTCAAGCGCTCTCCTGAGAGTGCGAGGGTCCTATGCTCTGGGAATCATGTTTATGGATCGTCCGGGCGTTATATATGCGGCCAGAAAGGACAGTCCGTTAATCATTGGGCAAAATGAGAACGGTGCATTTATTGCCTCCGATGTGCCTGCAATTCTTTCTTATACAAGAAATGTTTATTATCTGGATAATATGGAGATGGCGGAACTCAGCGATGAGGGCATCCGGTTCTACACTATTGACAGAGACGAGATTCAGAAAGATTTGGTTGCCATCAAATGGGATGCGGAATCCGCGGAAAAAGGCGGTTTTGAGCATTTCATGATGAAGGAGATCCATGAGCAGCCAAAGGCGGTGAAGGATACCATCGGCGCCTATGTCAAAGACGGGGATATTGATTTAAGCACCCTGGGAATAACAGATGAACAGTTCCGGGAATTTGGCAGAATTTTCATCGTAGCCTGCGGTTCGGCCTACCATGTGGGGATGACGGCAAAATATATCATGGAAGATCTGACTGACGTTCTGGTGGAAGTAGATCTGGCATCCGAGTTCCGTTATCGCAATCCGAAGCTGACGAAAGATACGCTGGTGGTCATTATCTCCCAGTCCGGTGAGACCGCTGACAGTCTGGCGGCGCTTCGTCTGACCAAAGAAAAGGGCATCAAGACGCTGAGTATTGTCAATGTGGTCGGCTCCAGTATCGCGAGGGAGACAGATTATGTTATGTACACCCTTGCCGGACCGGAGATTGCCGTTGCCACCACCAAGGCGTACAGTACCCAGTTAATCTGTATGTATCTGCTGTCCATGTACATAGCAAAGGTACGGGGCGAAATAGACAGCGCAACTTTTGACGGCATGATAGATGAACTGGTACAGCTTCCAGAAAAGATTGCCGACGTCTTATCCAATAAAGAAAGAATTCAGTGGTTTGCCAACAAGTTTGCGTCCGCAAGAGACATTTTCTTCATCGGGCGCGGACTGGATTACGCCATCTGTCAGGAAGGCAGCCTGAAAATGAAAGAAATCAGCTATGTACACTCTGAGGCTTATGCCGCCGGTGAGCTGAAGCACGGAACCATCAGCCTGATTGAGGATGGAACATTGGTGGTCGGGCTGTTGACACAGAGTAATCTGTGCGAAAAGACGCTGAGCAACATGCAGGAAGTAAAAAGCCGCGGCGCCTATCTGATGGGAGTGACAGAGAACGGAAACTACTATCTGGAAAATATGGTGGATTTCGTGGTTTACACACCGAAGACCGATCCGCATTTTACCACCAGCGTGGCCATTGTGCCGCTGCAGCTTATGGGCTATTATGTCAGCGTCGCAAGGGGGCTTGATGTGGATAAGCCGAGAAATCTTGCCAAGAGCGTGACAGTGGAATAAATGGGGAGTTGAAACTGGAATACAGATAGTGCGACAGAAGCAGTAAGTAAAAAGGTCAATACAACAATAATGAAAAAATGCTGTCCGGCAAAGGCAAAGGAGCATAAAGAAGTATTGCAAAAATACTGACCTATGCCAAGTGAA
>CAYULX010000040.1:0-21611 GCA_964445535.1 uncultured Eubacterium sp. | reverse complement strand
TAGATAAAAAGTTAAAAGGAGGTTGCATTATCTATGAAATCCAAAGAGAAGAGAGGGAATCTAATCAGTGTTCTGGCCGTATATTTTGCGGCAAACGTAATTTTCATCATGAGCCCTGCCATGAATTCCATCGCCACGAATCTGTATCCGGATATTCCTTACGGCACAGTACTGCTGCTTTCCACGATTTCATCACTGCTCATGATACCCGGCTCACTGATTGCCGGGGCGGTGCTGGGAAAGCAGGTACGTTTTCGCACGATGGCGATTGTCTCGCTGGGCGGTATCGTCATTGCCGGCGTTCTGCCATATTTCATTACAAACTTCACAGCCGTGCTGATTCTCCGGGCCATCACCGGTTTATGTATCGGGCTCGGGTTCCCGCTGCAGAGTACGCTGGCGCTGAAACTTTTTGACGACAGTGAGCGCCCCGGCGTTCTCGGTAAGGCGACGGTGGCTATGTCTGTGGGCGCGATTTTGTATATGCTCATATCCGGCGTTGTGTGTGATATCAATGCTTCCTGGGTATGGCTGGTACATGGAATTATCCTGATTCCTTTCATACTGGTGCTTATTTTCTTAAAGGAACCGGAACGAAACCAGGAAGAATCTGAAAGCAAAGAGGGAGAGCAGAAGGCTTCCGAGGAGGAACTTCCGGGAATGGCAGTTTTTACATCCTTTATGTTTATGGTAGTATTCTTTGCCTTCTATCCGGTACTGTTAAATATGTCGGCCATTGTCAGTGAGGAAGGTCTGGGAAATGCGGCGATAACAGGTATTATTTCTTCTTTATATACCATTGGAAATGCCATTGCGGGAATTATATTTGCAAAGGTTTACAAGACTGCCGGAAAATGGACCATCCCTGTGGGACTGATATTGTGGGCAGCGGGCACAGCCATTTTTAGTTTCGGTTATAACCTGCCGATGATCGTCATTGGTGTGGTCGTCAGCGGAATTGCGGTTCAGATTGTGTGGCCGGCCACCATCAACAGTTTTTCCCAGTATGTTCCTGCCAGTAGACAGAGCATGGCTTCCGCCCTCTTTATCAGCGGTATGAATCTGGGATGTTTTCTCACAAGTTTTTATATTTCCGGCGTTGCGAATGTCACAGGGGACACAGATCCGCGTCTGCCATGTAAGATTGGCCTCGCCATTGTGATCGTGTTCGCGCTTATCTGGTCCGTGGTACAGGTCAGATATAAACTGGAAAAGCACTGAAAGAAAATGCACAGATAAATAATATAGAAGAAAATGTAATATAAAATCATACAGAAAACCCTACACTTATAACAGGAGGAAAAAGAAAATGAAAATCAACAATTTTGTATATTACAATCCCACAAAGATCTATTTTGGTGATCAGCAGCTGGTGCATCTTGCCGATGAAGTAAAACTTCATGGCGGCTCCAAAGCGCTGCTGGTGTACGGTGGCGGTTCCATCAAAAAATCAGGACTGTACGACAAAATCATGAAGATATTTCACAATGCCGGAATTGAGACCGCCGAGTGCAGCGGAGTGGAACCGAACCCACAGTATACCACCGTCAATCGTGCGGCAAAAATCTGCCGGGAGAACCAGTGTGACGTGATCGTTGCCGCAGGCGGAGGCTCGGTCATTGATGCGGCGAAAGTTGTGGCACAGGCTAATTTCTATGATGGAGACTGCTGGGATCTGGTCACCAAAAAAGTGGACGAGCCGAGAGCACTGCCGCTGATTGCCATTCCGACCATGGCTTCCGCTGGTTCCGAAAATGACGCCTGGGCTGTAATTTCCAACGCGGATACCAACGAGAAACTGGATCCATGGCTTCAGGGATATCAGCCGGCCGCAGCGTTCATCGATCCGACCATCACCTGTTCTGTCAGCGCCTACCAGACTGCGGTGGGAGCGGCGGACATTTTCTCACATATCGTGGAAATCCGTTATTTCCTGAAAGAGCATAAGATCGAGTTCGTCAGTGAGATGATGGAAGTGATGGCGGCCAACACGGTGAAATATGGGGCTATCGCTGTGAAAGAGCCGGAAAATATGGAAGCCCGCCAGAATCTTTCCTGGATTTCAGCCATGATCACCGGAGGAATCATGGATATGGGAGGTATCCAGGATATGGCCCTTCACATGACAGAGTACGGCATCGCCGCTTTTTACGAAATCCCTCACGGACACGGCATTGCCATCATCTTCCCGAGATGGATGCAGTACATTTTAAGTGAGGAGACAGCGCCGGCCTTCTATCACTTTGGCAGGAAATGTTTTGGCATTGCCTCTAATCTTGATGTCATGGGAGGAGCACAGAAAACCATTGACGCTTTGAGTGACTGGCTGTATAACCAGATGGGACTGGAAAGTCATCTGGCAGCCTTTGGCGTGACAGAGGACAAACTGCACGACATGGCAGTGAAAGCCACGGAAAATCATGGAGGTGTGCTGCACAGCCTCACAACATTGACTACCGAAGATGTGGAAAGTATTTTCCGGATGTGCATGTAAAAAGTCATGCCAGACATGATAGGGTAAAGATAAATTTTATTAAAAACACATATTCAAAGAAAAACAGCCGCGCGGCGGGAGAGATTCTGTCGCGCGGCTGTTGTATTTTCAGGCTGGTCAAATAAAACCGGGCAGGGTATAATAATTCTGGAGCGACAAGAAAGGGAAAGATTTATGGTACTTCGTGCATTGAAATATTTTCTCATGGCCGCCAGAGAGGAGAATATCACCAAGGCGGCGCATCTTCTCCATGTGACGCAGCCGACTCTGTCCCGGCAGTTCATGCAGTTGGAAGAGGAACTGGGCGTGAAGTTGTTTGAGAGGAGCCGCCACAGGATTATTCTGACGGAAGACGGTATGCTCTTAAAACGCCGGGGCCAGGAGATCATTACCCTGGCGGAAAAGACGGAGCGGGAGTTTGTGAGAAAGGAAGGAGATATTGTGACTGAACAGTTATATTTGTAGAAGAAAGGAAACATCTATGCTGAATTTTGAGATCGTAAGAGGAATTCTGATACCTTTTGCCGGGACGACATTGGGCGCTGCCTGTGTATTTTTCATGAAAAAGGATTTGAACACGGGCGTGCAGCGGACGTTGACTGGTTTTGCCGCAGGCGTGATGGTGGCGGCCTCTGTGTGGAGTCTGCTGATTCCCGCCCTGGAACAGTCTGCGGATATGGGGAAATGGGGATTCATCCCGGCGGCCGTGGGCTTCCTGCTAGGAATGGGGTTCCTGCTTTTGTTGGATGAGCTGATTCCCCATCTGCACATGAACAGTGAGGAGGCGGAGGGACCGAAAACCAGCCTTTCCAAGACAACCATGCTGCTGCTGGCGGTCACCCTTCACAATATTCCCGAAGGAATGGCTGTGGGCGTGGTGTTCGCCGGATGGATTCAGGGAAATGTGGATATTTCCGCCATGGGAGCCATGGCGTTGGCTCTTGGAATCGCCATGCAGAATTTTCCGGAGGGAGCGATCATCTCCATGCCGCTAAAAGCCCAAGGAGTGAGCAAAGGACGTTCTTTCCTATATGGAATGCTTACGGGAATTGTGGAACCTCTGGCAGCATTCTTTACGATTCTGGCGGCGGGACTGGTCGTTCCGGCTCTTCCATATCTGTTGAGCTTCGCTGCTGGAGCCATGATCTATGTGGTAGTAGAAGAACTGATTCCGGAGATGGCAGAAGGCGAACATTCCAACGTGGGAACCATCGCCTTTGCCATCGGATTTGTTGTGATGATGGTTCTTGATGTGGCTCTGGGGTGACGGGATAGTTGCCGCTGACTATGGAGTCAGCCGGGATGTAGCCTGGCAGCGGTAGCGGCGTATTTGCCGTTTTTGAATATTTTGATGGAAGGAATCGTCTGAATGCCGTACATGGCTGCTATGGACGGTTCTTTTCCGGTATCCACTCTTCCGATGATGACATTCGGAAGTTCGTGGGCGGAGAGCCGTAGGAGATTATCCTGCTTGCGGGACGCGTCGCTCTGTCGGTTGGAGAAGTTCAGAAAAACGGCTTCTCGCTGTCATAAATAATGTGGAAAAGATTTCCTATTGACAAGCTAGGATATAAAAGGTATCATACAGAGGACTTACATAGAGATGTCCGGAAAAGCGGCATATGAGTGCTTTTGGGCAGGAGGCATCAGAAGGGAAAGATACAGGAGGATAGAACCATGGCAAAGAAACCATACAAAGAGAGAGAGTTTAAATTTGAGACATTACAGTTACATGTAGGACAGGAGGAAGCGGACCCGGCCACGGACGCGCGGGCGGTGCCGATTTATCAGACTTCGTCCTACGTTTTTCATAATTCCGAACATGCTGCAGATCGGTTTGCTCTGAAAGAAGAGGGGAATATTTATTCCCGGCTGACTAATCCGACGGTGGAGATTTTTGAGAAAAGAATGGCGGTTTTGGAGGGCGGAGCGGCGGCGGTCGCCACGGCGTCTGGAGCGGCGGCCGTGACCTATGCGGTGCAGAATGTAGTCCTTCACGGCGGACATATCGTGGCGGCGAAGAATCTTTACGGCGGCAGCTATAACCTGCTGGCTCACACGCTGCCGGATTATGGCATTACCACCACCTTTGTGGATTCGCTGCGGCCGGAAGAATTTGAAAAAGCCATACAGGAGAATACGAAGGCGCTGTACATAGAAGCCCTAGGAAATCCAAACTCTGAGGTTTCCGATATAGAGGCCATCGCGAAGATCGCCCATGCTCATCGGATTCCGTTGCTCATTGACGCTACTTTTGCTACGCCGTATCTGCTGCGGCCCATCGAGTACGGAGCGGACATCGTGATTCATTCCGCCACCAAATTCATCGGAGGCCATGGAACGAGTATCGGCGGCGTCATCGTGGATTCCGGAAAGTTTGACTGGAAAGCCTCCGGCAAATTTCCGCAGCTTACGGAGCCAAATCCAAGCTATCACGGTTTAAGCTTTGTGGATGCGGCGGGAGATGCGGCCTTTGCGGCGCGCATTCGGGCCATTTTGCTGCGGGATACTGGCGCCTGCCTTTCTCCGTTCCACGCTTTCTTATTCCTGCAGGGGCTGGAAACACTTTCCCTTCGGGTGGAACGACATGTGGAGAATACCGAAAAGGTCATTGAATATCTGAAAACACAGCCGCTGGTGGAGAATATCAATCATCCGCTGGCCTCTGAAGATCCGAAACAGCGGCGGCTTTACGCCAAATATTTTCCAAAAGGAGGCGGATCTATCTTCACCTTTGAGATTAAGGGCGACGAGAAGACGGCCATGAAGTTCATCGATAATCTGGAACTGTTCTCCCTCCTTGCCAATGTGGCGGATGTAAAGTCCTTGGCTATTCATCCGGCTTCCACCACCCACGCGGAATTAAATGGCGAGGAGCTTTTGGAGCAGGGCATCCATCCGAATACCATCCGTCTTTCCATCGGAACGGAACATATCGATGATATCATTGAGGATCTGGACGAAGCGTTTCAGGCGGTCGCGGAGCAGTGAGCAATGGCGCTGACAGAGCAGCGGGAGAGCCATAGGACAGGAATGTAAAATGGGAGACATTCCAGAGAAGTATAGAAAAGGTAAAAGCAGGCACAATAATATAGATATAATAGACATCAGACGCAATAAATAAAACATAAAAAAGATTGAGAGGATAAAATATGGCACAGATTTATAGTGGGATTCTGGATTTGGTCGGCCACACCCCTTTGGTGGAGGCCGTGAATCTGGAGAAAAAATGGAATTTAAAGGCAAAACTTCTTCTGAAACTGGAATATTTTAATCCGGCGGGAAGCGTCAAGGACCGGGTGGCGAAGGAAATGCTGGAAGATGCGGAAAAGCAAGGACTGATCTCCGAGGGAGCGACCATCATTGAACCGACTTCCGGCAACACAGGTATTGGTCTGGCCGCCATGGCGGTGGCAAAGGGATACAAGGCCATTTTGACTATGCCGGATACTATGAGCGTGGAGCGGAGAAATATTTTAAAGGCTTACGGCGCTGACATTGTCCTGACGCCAGGAGCAGAGGGAATGAAGGGAGCCATCACCAGGGCAGAGGAGTTGGCAAAAGAGATTCCGAACAGCTTTATTCCGGGACAGTTTGACAATCCGGCCAATCCGGAAGCGCACCGAAAGACCACCGGCCCGGAAATCTGGGAGGACGCCGATGGAAAGGTGGACGTTTTTGTGGCAGGAGTGGGAACCGGAGGGACCATCACCGGAATCGGAAGTTATCTGAAAGAAAAGAATCCTTCCATTAAAATCGTGGCTATTGAGCCGACATCCTCTCCGGTATTGTCAAAGGGAACCGCCGGACCGCACAAGATTCAGGGCATCGGTGCAGGCTTTGTGCCAAAGATTCTTGACACCGAAGTGTACGATGAGATTGTCACAGTGGAAAATGACACAGCCTTTGAATATGGCAAAGAGCTGGCCAAAACCGAAGGTTTCCTGGTGGGAATCTCCTCGGGAGCTGCCCTCTATGCTGCCATGGAAGAGGCGAAGAAGCCGGAAAACGAAGGAAAGACCATCGTCGTTCTGCTTCCGGATAACGGAGACCGGTATTATTCCACTCCGCTGTTTCAGTAGAAAATGCATTGCTATGCCATATACATTGGAAATATCCGGTGTATATGGCTTTTTTATTTTTATATGACATTTTTCGTTCCCATGTTTATTTTCAGTTTATTTTTCCGGTCTATTCTTACCATCAGAATAATGAAAGGGGTTTATAACTATGCTGAAACTGCTTAAAAAGTTTACAAAAACAGAGTGGACGCTCTCTTTTGTGGCATTGCTGTTTATAATTTTGCAGGTCTGGATGGATTTGACCATTCCGGACTATATGTCAGAGATCACCACTCTGGTACAGACCGAGGGCAGCGCCATGAGTGCCATTCTCATTGCCGGCGCAAAAATGCTCGGCTGCGCTCTTGGAAGTTTTGCGGCGTCTGTCTGTACAGTTGCCTGTGCGGCAAAGATCGCGGCCAATTCTTCTGCCAATTTGAGAGCCCTGCTCTTCAATCAGGTACAGTCTTTTACCATGGCGGAGATCGGTAAATTCTCCACCGCCAGCCTGATCACCCGTTCCACCAACGACGTCATGCAGGTGCAGATTTTCATCGTTATGGGACTTCAGGTGCTGTTGAAGGCGCCGATCACCGCAGTGTGGGCCATCGCGAAGATTGCCGGAAAGAGCTGGCAGTGGACCTTCAGCACCGGCGTGGCTGTTGTCGTTCTGCTGCTCATCGTCGGCACTTGTATCCTCATTGCCATGCCGAAGTTTAAGAAACTGCAGGTACTCACCGATGATATCAACCGGATCACCAGAGAGAATCTGACCGGATTAAATGTCATCCGTGCTTACAACGCAGAGGATTACCAGGAGAAAAAATTTGAGGACGCCAACGAACATCTGACCAAAACCCAGCTGTTTGCCAACCGGACCATGGCGTTCATGATGCCGGGAATCCAGCTTGTCATGAACGGACTGTCCCTGGCGGTTTACTGGATTGGCGCCTACCTGGTGGATGGCGCCCAGGGACCGGCGAAACTGTCCATTTTCTCGGATATGATTGTGTTCTCCCAGTATGCCATGCAGGTGGTCATGGCCTTCATGATGCTGGTCATCATCCTGGTC
The DNA here is from genome assembly GCA_964445535.1 of uncultured Eubacterium sp. Lineage (GTDB taxonomy): Bacteria > Bacillota > Clostridia > Lachnospirales > Lachnospiraceae > Anaerobutyricum. Next base: position 13,984 of record CAYULX010000040.1, on the reverse strand, counting down.
ATCCTGCCCCGGGCTTCCGTGGCTGCCAAACGTATCAATGAAGTGCTGGATACCAAGCCGAGCATTAAAGACGGCCCGGTTACGGAGCCGGACTCTTCCGTACAGGGAGAAGTGGAATTTAAGAACGTCAGCTTCCGATACCCGGACGCCGACGGAGATGTGCTCCATAACATTTCCTTCACCGCCCATAAGGGAGAGACGGTGGCGCTCATCGGTTCCACCGGCTGCGGCAAGAGTACCGTCATCAATCTGATTCCGAGATTCTATGACGTCACCGACGGCCAGGTCCTGGTGGATGGCGTGGATGTCCGGAAATACAGTCAGAAAGCCCTTCGGAATAAGATCGGCTATGTTTCCCAGAAAGCGACCCTGTTCTCGGGAACCGTGCGCAGCAACATTGCTTTCGGCGATAACGGAAGGGAGGAATTTCCGGATCAGGACGTGGTCGATGCCGTTTACACGGCGCAGGCCAATGATTTCGTGGAAAAGATGCTGGATACCTACGACGGCTATATCGCCCAGGGCGGATCCAACTTGTCCGGCGGACAGAAACAGCGTCTGTCTATCGCCAGAGCCATCTGCCGTCATCCGGAGATTTTTATTTTCGATGATTCATTCTCAGCCCTTGACTACAAGACAGACCGTGTTCTGAGAGAGGCTTTGAATAAAGAATGTGGCGATGCCACCCGCATCATCGTGGCACAGCGTATCGGTACCATCCGTGACGCTGACAAAATCATCGTTCTGCATGATGGAAAGATTGCCGGAATGGGTACCCATGACCAGTTAATGAAAACCTGCGATGTCTATCAGCAGATTGCTTTTTCACAGCTTTCAAAGGAGGAATTGGCATAATGGAAAATAAACGATACGAAACAAACAGATCCGGAGCCAATACTTCCGGAGCAACAGAAAATAAAACATATGCGGCCGGTCCAGGAAGAGGCGGAGCCGTGCGGGGGCCGGGCATGCGCAGAGGTAACGGTGAGAGAGCCAAAAACTTCACCGGAACCTGGAAAAAACTGATTCTGTACTGCAGAAGATACGCGGCGGCCATCGTCATCGCCGTGCTCTGCGCCGTGGGCGGCACCATCTTTACTCTGGTCGGCCCGGACAAACTGTCTGACCTGACCGCCGTGATCACCGACGGCATGATGACAGGCATCGACCTGGACGCCGTGGCGTCCATCGGATTTATGCTGATCGCCTTTTATCTGTGCAGCATCGTGCTGTCCTTTGTGCAGCATTTCATTATGACGACCATATCCCAGGTGGTCTCCAGGCAGATGAGAAGCGACATCACGAAAAAAATCAACCACCTGCCTATGAGTTTTTACAGCCACAGTTCCCACGGAGATATCCTCTCCCGTGTGACCAACGATGTGGATATGATCTCACAGTCCCTGAACCAGAGTGTCGGCATGCTGGTATCGGCCATTACCCTGTTCATCGGCTCTCTGTTCATGATGCTCATCACCAATGCGCTCATGGCCCTGACCGCCGTTGTGGCCATCTTCATCGGCTTTATGCTCATGCGGCTGATCACTGCCCATTCACAGAAATACTTTGCCCGCCAGCAGCGTCACTTAGGTGAGCTGAACGGACACATCGAGGAAATGTATTCCGGTCATACGGTGGTCAAAGCATATAACGATGAAGAAAATTCCAAGAAAATTTTTGATGAATTAAACGGAACGCTGAAAGACAGTGCCTTTAAGGCCCAGTGCCTGGCCGGCCTGATGCAGCCTCTGATGGTGTTCATCGGTAACTTAGGCTACGTGGCCGTTTGCGTTGTGGGTGCAGTGCTTACCATGAATGGTCAGATTGGCTTTGAGGTCATCGTCGCCTTCATGATGTACGTACGTTTCTTCACCCAGCCTCTGTCCCAGATCGCCCAGGCCACCCAGTCCTTACAGTCCGGTGCCGCCGCCGGCGAGCGTGTCTTTGAGTTCCTGGAAGCGGAAGAAATGGAAGACGAGAGCAATAAAACCGCTTACCTGGAAAAAGCAGAAGGCTATGTGGACTTTGACCATGTAAAATTCAGCTACGACCCGGGAAAGACCATCATTCACGATTTTACCGCCCGCGCGAAACCGGGCCAGAAGATCGCCATCGTCGGCCCGACCGGAGCTGGAAAGACCACGCTGGTCAACTTGCTCATGCGTTTTTATGAGATTGAGGGCGGAGACATTCGCATTGATGGCGTATCCACCAAATCCATGACGCGGGAGAATGTTCACTCTCAGTTCTGTATGGTATTGCAGGATACCTGGCTGTTTGAGGGTACCGTCAGAGAAAACCTCATTTACTGTACACCGGACGCCAGCGATGAGAAGATGGAACAGGCCTGCAAAGCCGTCGGCCTCGACCACTTTATCCGCACGCTGCCGCACGGCTATGACACTGTACTGAACGATCAGCTGAACCTTTCCCAGGGACAGAAACAGCAGCTCACCATCGCCCGGGCCATGATCGCCGACAAACCGATGCTGATCTTAGACGAGGCCACCAGCTCCGTGGACACCCGCACCGAGCTGCAGATCCAGAACGCCATGGACCAGCTGATGGAGAACAGAACCTCCTTCGTCATCGCCCACCGTCTGTCCACCATCAAGAACTCCGACCTGATTCTTGTGTTAAAAGATGGAGATGTCATCGAGAGCGGAACCCACGAGGAACTGCTGGCCAAAGGAGGATTCTATGCGGATCTCTACAACAGTCAGTTTGATAAAGCGTCGTAGAACATTATAAATCCCAATTTTGGGAAGGAAGAAGGAATTGTTATGAAATGTAATTATATCACCATCGAGAGAGAGTACGGCAGCGGCGGTACCAAGATTGCCCGCCGACTGGCCGAGGAATGCGGAATTGCCTGCTATGGAGTGGAGATTCTGGAAGCGGTCTCCGAGAGAAACGGCCTTTCCATTGACCAGATTCAGCATCTGGAGGAGTCGGTGTCCGGCAGCTTCCTTTACACATTGTTTGTCATGAGCAAAGTACAGAGCGGAGACTCCGATATGCTTTCCGGTGAGGGGAAGGTATTTGTGGAAGAGCAGCGGGCTATAGAGTACTTTGCCGGTCAGGGACCGGCCATTTTCCTCGGCCACTGTGCGGCCACGGTCCTTAAGAAACGCCGGGGCGTGGTCAAGGTATTTATCCGTGCCAACAATGAAGAAAAGAAGAAGCGTATCATGGAGGATTACAGCATACCGGAAGAAGATGTGGAAAGTACCAGAAAGAGGTTTGACAACAAACGATCCAAATATTTTTACGCCAACACCACCAGGCACTGGAATGATGTGAAAAATTATGACATTGTGCTGGATTCCTCCCAGCTGGGCATTGAAGGTTGCGTCAATGTACTGAAAGGGCTGTTTGCGGAAAAATAGTGTTTATGGGAAGGACTGCTCGCGGGCCGGCAGCGCCTGCGGCAGGACAGCCGTACTGAAAAGTTCTTTGCCAGACCGCTTCCGGCAGGTTATAATACTGGTAGAAGTCAACATGTGCTGACGGACTTGTCGGCAGAGAAATTGTCCGACGAAAGAATTATGTCCGCATTTTACATATTTTGATGGAGGAATTATGCCCATGTTTCATATACTTGTTGTCGATGACGATAAAAATACAAGAAGATATATGCAGGCGGTGCTGGAAGAGGCCCATTACACTGTGACCACCGCTGAAAATGGCGTGCAGGCGCTGGATGTTATGGCAGAGGAACATATCGATCTGATTGTCCTTGATATTATGATGCCGGAGATGGATGGGTACACCCTCACCGAGGAACTGCGGTCCGTGCAGGACAACGTCCCGATCCTTATGGTATCGGCCAAACAGCTTCCCGCCGACAAGAAGAGAGGATTTCTGGTGGGAACCGATGATTATATGACCAAGCCGGTGGACGAGGAGGAAATGCTCCTTCGCATCCATGCCCTTCTGCGCCGGGCGAAGATCGTCAGCGAGCAGAGAATCGTCATCGGTGACGTGGTGCTTGATTATAATTCCATGACAGTCACCGGCCATGGGAAGACCCTGGAACTGCCGCAGAAAGAATTTCTCCTTTTATATAAGCTGCTTTCCTATCCGGGACAAATATTTACCCGGATTCAGCTGATGGACGAGATTTGGGGTGTGGACAGCGATACAGGCTGGGAGACGGTGACCGTGCACATCGGCCGCCTGCGCAAACGTTTTGAAGGCTGGGATGAATTCGAAATTGTCTCTGTCCGGGGTCTTGGCTATAAGGCGGTGAAGAAAGTATGACAGGAAGAAAATGTCCGGGAGGCGGCATGATATGGAAGGCGCGTCCGGAAAAACGGTGCAGAAAAAAGGCAGGGAAACGAGGAAAAAAGGCGCCGCTGCCGTTAATCTTTGTGGTGACCATCCTGGCGTTTTGCATTCTGGTGATCACCATGCTGTTTGTGGTGTCCGTGACCTGGCTGATGTTCCGGGCAGGCTTTCTGTATTTTTCCCATTCTGGGCATTCCGGTCTCATGTTTCTTCTACTGGAAATCTCTCTTGCCAGTATTTTTGTGGGGACCTTCGTCTCCTTCATGGTGGGACGGTTTTCTCTCCGGCCCTTCAGTAAGCTGATCAATGCCATGAACAGGCTGGCCGGAGGAGATTACTCTGTGCGGCTGTATTTCGGAGAGAGGAAGAGGGCGAAAATGCTTGCCGACAGTTTCAATAAGATGGCAGAAGAGCTGGATAACACGGAACTTCTGCGGGCGGATTTTGTCAACAATTTTTCCCATGAGTTTAAAACGCCCATCGTGTCCATTTATGGCTTCGCGAAGCTTTTGCAGCGGGGACATCTGGATGAGGAGCAGAAAAAAGAATATCTGTCCATCATCGAGCAGGAATCGGGCAGACTGGCGGACATGGCCACCAACGTGCTGAACATGACGAAGGTGGAGAATCAGAACATTTTAACCGATGTGACTGAGTACAATCTTTCGGAACAGATCCGCCGTTCCGTTCTCCTTCTGGAGAAGAAATGGAGCAAAAAAGAACTGGAAATTGCCTGTGATTTTAATGAACATATGATCTGTGCCAATGAAGAAATGATGAAAGAGGTCTGGGTGAATCTCCTGGATAACGCCATTAAATTTGCTCCGCAAAAAAGCACGGTCACCATTTTGATCCGGGAAGAAAGACAGGAAGCAAACCAAACACGGGGAACTGTGGATGTGGCCATAAAAAATAACGGTCCTGCCATCAAAGAGGAGGATCGGGAGCGCATTTTCAATAAATTTTATCAGTCCGACACCTCCCACGCTTCGGCGGGGACCGGAATCGGACTGGCGATTGTCAAAAAGATTGTGGAACTTCATGAAGGAGAAGTCCGGGTGGAAAGTAGCGATCGCGAAACGACCTTCTGGGTGATAATTCCAAGAATGGAAACAGAATAATGCCTATATTGGTTGAGTAACATCACCTTCCCGCAGACGTATATTTCCATTGATGGTGGAAATGCGTACATTTTGAAATGGTTTTTCTCCAAGGATACCGGTGGCGCACTGTTTGTTGCCTGGTTTGCTCTGCACGGTAAGTCCCTCAATCTCCGAAGTGATAGTTCCGGTCTTGCTGATGCCGTCCATACGGATGCCGGCATTTTTCGGAAGTATGAGATTGATAGGGCCATTTAAAGTGTTGCACTCTACGATATTATTCAAGAAAGTAAAGGCGGCGGTAATCGAGCCGCTGGAAGTCTCCAGCTTCGCGCCGCCGGCGATGGCTCCTGCATTGATGCTGCCGGAGACGGAGTGAAGGTCTGCGAATCCTTCCGCCCGTTCAAAGCGGATGTTTCCCACGGGACAGCCCATATGGATACGGGGAGCGGTGATGCTTTTTAGAGAGATAGAGCCTTCCATGGTCTCAGCGGCAAAACGCTCAAAGAGAAGGGACTCCTCGGAGAAGATATTCCCGTATTGGCTGGAAAGCTGAAGTTCACCCCGCCATGTTTCGGGGAGAAAAACTTTTACAAATGTATCCCGGTTGACTTCTTCCCGGCGCCCGTAGCGGATGGTTGTTTTGATGCGGTTGGCCGTCACTTTGGCGTAATATTCGGAGCCGGAAAGTCCGCCAATGTATTCTTCCACCACAAAATGCCCGTCGGGAGACCGGTATAAATAAATGGTCTCCGCATGATATCCAATCTGTAAATTCTTTACAGAAGAAATATCCATTTCCAATATATTGTCAGCGTCCCCTGAAAATCTTTCAGGGATAGAGATGTTTTTATTTGTCATGTTTTTCCCTCGATTCTTTTCATGTTTCATAAACTAAACCTATTATAAGACAGGAGTGAGAAGAAGGCAATGTGAAATCCTTAGGCTTTGGGGGATTTTGCGGAAATAAAATAAAAGGAAAGAAAAGAGTACACCAAAAAATTACATCTTATTCTGTCGAATTTCTCCAAGTATTTAAATTTGTTTTCCATTGCCGGTTTATTAACTTTGTGATAGACTAATAAAACTTTAATAACATATTATTTTCAATGTAGAGGAATAGTTTGTCTTTAATACAAGCGAAAAGCAAAAAAATATAAATGTGTATAGATTTTTTTGCTCTACATGGAGAGGAGGAAATATGAAGTTTCAATTAGGAAATCTTGCTGTGGAAAAAGGGCAGAAGGTCAGCGGCTTTTTAGAACTTCCTTTTACGGAAGAAGCGCTTCCGGCAACGATGATTTACGGAGAAGAGGACGGAGATACGGTTCTGATCACCGGAGGAATCCATAATGCGGAATATGTCGGTATAGAGACGGTAATCGGCCTTTCCAGAGAGATTTCTCCAAAGGATGTAAAAGGGATTATCATCATGATCCATATTGTCAATGTCAATGGTTTCCGCGCTCGTACCGTAAGCGTGTCCAAAGAGGATGGAAAGAACCTGAACCGGGTATTTCCAGGAAAAAAGGACGGGACTTTCACGGATAAGCTGGCGTATTTTATGGAAAAGGAGCTTTTTTCCCGGATTGCGTATTATATTGATGTACATAATGGAGACTGGTTTGAGGATTTGACGCCATTTATTTATTGTGTAGGCAATGCGGATCCGGAGGTGGCGGCCAAAGCGGAAGCCATGGCAAGAGAGGCGGATGTGCCGTTTTATGTGAAGTCGGGACTGGCAGATGGGGGAGCTTATAATTATGCGGGACATCTGGGTATTCCTTCTGTTTTGATCGAGCGGGGCTGCAAGGGAATGTGGTCAGACGAAGAAACGGAGGCGTCACGGAAGGATGTGAGAAATATTCTCAGGTATCTCGGTGTGCTGACTTCTCCAAGAGAGTTGAGAAAATACACTCCGGTACATATGCATCATACGCATTATATTGATTCGGAAAACGAAGGCTGCTGGTTTCCGTTGAGGGCTGCGGGAGATGTAGTAAAACAAGGGGAGCTGATCGGCGTTCTCAAAGATTATTTTGGCAACGTAATTGAGGAAATCCGGCTAAAAGAAGATTGCGTGATTCTCTATCAGACAGTTTCTTACTCTGTCCCGAAGAATTCTCCGTTGATTGCATATGGGCATTATAATACATGTGTTGATGAAATCGATCAGGATTCCCATGCGCATGCTTCCCATGCAGAGAGAAAACATGGAAATGCACAGTCCAATGATTTGTGGGAGGAAACCTGTTGAAAACAAAAAATCTGACAGAAGGTAATGTGACGACGAGTATTCTGTTTTTTGCTCTGCCGCTTCTGCTCAGCAGTCTGATCCAACAGCTTTATACTTCGGTAGATTTGATCTTTGTCGGACAGTATCTGGGAACGGAGGCTTCGGCGGCGGTAGGAGCCAGTAGTCTGATCATCACCTGTCTGGTTGGATTTTTCACCGGAATGTCTGTCGGAACCAGCGTATTTACCGCTCAGTATTTCGGAGCGGGGCGATTTGATAGTCTGCGGCGGCTCATTCAGACAATGTTCTGGGTAGGAATTGGCGGCGGAGCGGTCCTCATGATTATCGGAATTTTCGGATCGTCGGTATTTCTTTCCTGGATGGGAACTCCGTCGGATATCATGGAACCGGCAGTACTGTATCTCAGAGTCTACATGACTGGAATGATTCCCGTAGTGTCTTACAATCTCTTGAGCGGAATTGTGCGGGCCCTGGGAGATTCCAGAAGCCCCATGTTGTTTCAGCTCATCGGCGGGATACTGAATATTGCCGGTGATTACATCTGTATTGCGGTGCTCGACATGGGCGTGGAAGGGACTGCCATCGCAACAGCGTTATCACAACTTGTATCTGCGGTCTGTGCGGCGGTATATCTGTACCGGATGAAGACGGAGTACGCTTTGCGGTCGGCAAGGTTTTGCTTTGATAAAAGAGAAATGAAAAATGTGATGCGGGTCGGAGTTCCGTCCGGCGTTCAATCTATTGTGATTACATTGTCCAATATTTTGATTCAGTCGCAGATCAATACGTTGGGAGTGACTTCCATTGCGGCGTTTACCGTATATTTCCGTACAGAAATGGTTCTCTATCTGCCGATTCTCGCATTGGGTCAGGCAATTGTATCTTTTGTGGGTCAGAATCATGGCGCAGGCAGACCGGAGAGAATAGCGGCGGCAAATCGTATCTGTATGATCGGGGGATCCCTGGTGATTTTTTTGGCGGGAATCCTGCTGATGATGAATGCGGAGCCGATACTATCTATTTTTACGAGAGATTATGCTGTGATTCAAAAAGGTGCGGAAATTATTCGGGTAACTTTTCCGTTATACTTTCTGTATGTGCTTTTGGAATGTCTTGGAGGTAATCTTCGGGGATATGGCAGAGCGCTGGGACCAATGGCGGTTACAATCTTAAGTTTCTGCGGCTTTCGGATTGCTTTTTTATTTCTGATTATGAGTCGGGCGCCGTCTGTGCGGGGAGTAGCATTCAGTTATCCTTTATCTTGGATGATTGCCGTTGTCCTCATGGCGGCAATGATGATTCGTTATCACAAAAAGATAAAAGATTGTTAAAATATTACACTTATATTTCAAGTGCTTTGCTATTTTTTTGTTTTAAATTTTTTTATAATAATCAAAAAGTTTCTTTACTCAAAAACAAACACATGATAAAATAATTTCATTAGGATTGGTAAACATCTTAGAAAATTGCACAGTCCGGCAAGTTCCGTAAGGATTAATAGAGAAACCGGTGGAAGTCCGGTACGATCCCGTCACTGTGAAAGGTTTGCTTGTTACATATGCCACTGGAAGATTTTTTGGGAAGGCGTAAGAAGCGTTAAGCCGAAGTCAGGAGAACTGCTTGCCAGGGATAATATGAGTGCTTACGGATGATGAGCAACATATGTTTTTTTGTATCTTTAGAATTTCTTATTCCGTTCTTCGGAGGGATTTTAAGACTGTGTTGTTATAACAGCTTACTGCCTCCATTTCATTGACATGCAGTAAGGTCTTAGAATTTATTTTCTAAAATTTACCCACATTTTTATGATATTTCCGGTTAATTTTATACACGCGTGTTTAAAATGGGGAATTATTGCCATGCAGGGTGAGTTCTGTCCTGCAATTGAAACAATTTTATATTTTACGAGGGAGGTAGTTTGATGAAATCGAAAAAGTTGTTGTCTGTTTTATTGTCATCCATATTGGCGGCTGGTGTTTTGAGCGGGTGTGGAAGTAGTTCTTCCGGCTCGGAGAGTACCACTGGAACCGTTTCCGGCAACCGGGAAAGCGAGGTGAACCAGGAGGCATATGAAACGGAGAGGGATGACAGCGACGGCAGGACAATGACGTTTGGTATCCAGAATTATGGAGGCGGCGGAATTGATCCGGCAGCAGAGATTAATTGTGCCTGGAATCTTTCCCGCTATGGCGTCGGCGAATGTCTGTTTAAGTTTGATGATTCAATGAATGTGGTCAATACACTCTGTGACGAGTACACGGTGAATGATGAGCATACAGAATGGGTTTTCCACATTCGGGATGGAGTGAAGTTCTCGGACGGATGTGATTTGACGCCGGAGGCTGTAAAGGCAAGTTTTGAGAGACTTTTTGAAGCTGGCGCCAGTGGTTCTTCCGCTCCTCAGGTCTATCTGGAGGAAGAAGCGGAGATCACCGCAGATAATGAGACAGGCAATCTCACGATCCGGACAGTGACGCCATATGTGGATTTAACAAAGAATCTGGCTTATCCGGTTATGGCTATTCTGGATGTGGAGCATACAACGGATTATGACCATGGAGCAATTGGCACCGGCCCGTACGTTGCTACGAATTTCCAGGAAGAGGTTGGATATACGATGGTTGCCAATGAATATTATTGGGATGGAGATGTTCCTTTTGAATCCGTGGAGCTTCTGTATATGGGCGATGCTTCAGCTAAGGCCATGGCGCTTCAGTCTGGTCAGCTTGATTTGGCAGAAAATGTCACGAATATTAATGACCTTCGCACATTGCAGGAAGATCCGAATTTTACGGTAACTATTGCCAGCGGAGTGCGTGCGGGTATTGCACATATGAATATGTCGGAAGGAAAGCTCTTGTCGAACAAAACGCTGCGAGAGGCGGTGTTGATGGCTCTTGATGACGAGACAATGTGTTCCGTCACAGTGGGAGGGTTGTATACTTCCGGTTATTCTGTTCTTCCGTCCAATCTGGATTATGGATATGAGAATCTGACAGATCCTTATTCATATAATCAAGAAGAAGCGATCCGTCTGCTGGATGAAGCGGGCATTGTGGATACCAATGGAGATGGAGTGCGGGAACTGGACGGAGAAGAAGTCATTCTTCATTATGTAACATATGAAAACCGTTGTCTGGATGATTTTGCGGAGGCGATCCAACAGCAGCTGGCTGAGATTGGTATCGGCGTAGATCTTGAAATTGGGGATTCTGCACGTCAGTGGGATAGCTATCAGTCAGGAGACTTTGATTTAAATGGGTCTAACTGGACAACAGTGGGTACAGGGGATCCGACAGAATATCTGGCCGCATGGTGTTCAACGTCCGGTTCCAATTATTGTGGCTATCAGAATGATGAATATGACGAGCTGTTTAATCAGTTAAGCACTACATTTGACGAAGATGCCCGTCGGGACATTATTCAGCGGATGCAGCAGATTTTGATAGATGATGCGGCCGTTATTGTTCATGGATATTATAATAGTTCTATGATTTCCAGAAATTCCACCATTGGAGGAGCGGCGATTCATACAGCGGATTATTATTGGCTGACAACAGAGATTTATCCTGTTGCTGAATAATATCCGGTTACTGGATTCTGATAAAACTGAATTCTGACGAAAGAAAACGATGATTTCCGGAGCGGCAAATGCTGAGCCGGGAATCATTAATAAAACTGCAATCATTCTGCAAGGAATTACCTATGCGGAAAGGAGAGAAGACTTTGACTGCAAAACAATTAGGAAAAAGACTGATTCAGATCATTGTGGTAGCCATCGGAATCAGTTTTTTGTCTTTTTTAATCACATATTTGGCTCCCGGCGACCCGGTACGTACCATGTACGCAGCTTCCGGCGTCGTACCCAGTGAAGAAATCATTCAGGAGACACGCGAGGCCATGGGACTGAATCGCCCGCTGTTGGTACAGTATTTTGATTGGCTGTGGGGATGCCTTCACGGTGATTTCGGTACTTCTTACGCTTACAATAGTTCAGTTGCTTCTTTGTTGCTTGCCCGGCTCTGGCCGACGCTAAAATTATCAATTTTTGCGATGATCCTCATGCTGGTCGTATCGGTTCCCATAGGTATGGTGCAAGCAACCCATAAAAATAGTCTGCTGGATTTCGGGTTGAGGGGAGTGACCTTTTTTGGCGTATCCATGCCGAATTTTTGGGTCGGTCTGCTTTTGATGCTCGTTTTTTGCGTCCGGTTAAAGTTACTTCCAGTCGTATGTTCAGAGGGAGATTTCAAGAGCATGATACTCCCGGCCGTCACTCTTGCGTTTGCTATGTCTGCGAAATATACAAGGCAAGTAAGGACGGCAATTTTAGAGGAACTAAGTCAGGACTATGTTATCGGCGCAAGGGCCAGGGGAGTAAAGGAATGGAAGATTTTGTGGCTGAATGTATTTCCTAATTCATTGCTGCCGCTGTTGACCATGTTTGGATTGTCTTTAGGCTCGTTACTTGGCGGTACCGCTGTGGTTGAGGTGATTTTTACTTATCCGGGAATGGGAAATCTGGCGGTGGCCGCCATCACCGCCTATGATTATCCGCTGATTCAAGGATATGTGCTGTGGATTTCTCTGATTTATATGGTTATTAATCTTCTTGTTGATATTTCCTATAATCTGGTTGATCCGAGAATGAAAGAAAAGAGGTAGAGGATAATGAAAGTGAAAGATTTCGTTGTAAAAAACAAGGCTTTTTGTTTCTTTGCGTTCCTTGCGCTGCTGATTATTCTTACCGCTGTTTTTGCTCCGGTTATCACAGGAGGGGTCAGTCCGTCCGAGGCGGTGCTGGCGGATGCTTTACAGCCGCCGAGCGCGGAGCATATTTTTGGAACGGATAAGTTGGGACGCGATATTTTCACCCGGGTGATCTATGGTTCTCGTACCAGTCTGGTTGCGGCTTTTTCGGTTGTCATCATTATATTTGTACTCGGAACGGTGCTGGGCGTTCTGGCAGGATATTTCGGTGGTTGGGTGGATGCGGTGATTATGCGGATTGCCGATCTGATGGTGTCCTTTCCGGGTATGGTTTTTGCCATGGCTATCGCCGGCGTGATGGGCGCCAGCGTCCGTAACGCTGTCATTGCCGTATCACTGGTAAGCTGGACAAAGTACGCCCGGCTGGCCCGAAGCCTTGTGCTGAAGATCAGGAACAGAGATTATGTGGCTGCCGCCCTGGTGACGGGATCCAAAACGCCGTATATATTGAAAAAATACATGATACCCAACGTAATTCCCACTCTGATCATCACTGCCGCCACTGATGTGGGAGGCATGATGCTGGAACTGGCGGGGCTTTCGTTCCTCGGATTTGGAGCCAAAGCGCCTACGCCTGAATGGGGACTGATGTTGAATGAAGGTCGTCAATTTATCCAGAATGCATCATGGATGATGATTTATCCAGGAGCCGCGATTTTTATTGTGGTGGTTGTATTTAATCTTCTGGGAGATGCGCTGCGGGATGTTCTGGACCCGAAAAATGAGTAGGAGGAGAAGTATATGCTGGAAATAAAAAACGTTACGATTTCCTATGGAGGACGTCCGACAGTGAAAGATTTCAGTATGACTCTGAAAAAAGGGGAAATTGCTTCATTGGTAGGCGAATCCGGTTCGGGAAAGACGACGGTGATCCGTGCGATATTGGGTCTTCTGCCTGGAGGAGGAAAAGTTACAAAGGGTGATATTCTTTTTGAAGGGGAATCGTTGCTCAAGAAGACCGGAGAAGAATGGAGGAAACTTCGGGGAACCGATATCTCTATGATTTTTCAGGATTCCGGCGCTATGCTGAATCCCATTAGAAAAATTGGCAATGTTTTTGTGGAATACATTTGTACCCATGAGAAGATAAAGAAAAAGGCTGCCTGGGAAAAGGGAGTTGAAATGCTTACGCGTATGCGGCTGCCGGATGGAGATAATATTATGAACTCCTATCCTTTCCAGCTCTCCGGCGGGATGAGGCAGCGTGTCGGCATTGCGATGGCAATGACTTTTCAGCCCAGACTGCTGTTGGCCGATGAGCCGACCTCCGCGCTTGATGTAACAACACAGGCCCAGATTGTACGGCAGATGATGGAATTGCGTGAGGAGTATGGAACGAGTATCATTATGGTTACCCATAATCTGGGAGTGGCTGCCTATATGTCTGATCAGATTGTAGTGATGAAAGAAGGACGGATTGCGGATATGGGCGACCGAGATCAGATTCTTAAGGGAGGCGGAAGCGTTTACACGCAGGAGCTTTTGGAAGCGGTTCCTTCTTTAGGTTCCTTCTTTAGGACAATATGAAGTGACCTCACATTTGTAGCAACGTGGATTTACCTGTATA
>CAYULX010000039.1:0-22281 GCA_964445535.1 uncultured Eubacterium sp. | reverse complement strand
GTCTCCGTCCTATTTGTCAGGAGTCAAAAATCGGTATTAACCGACAGCCCCTTTTTCTTTTTTATTTTAGAAAATAATTTTTTTATCAGGGAAATAGGATGTTCTGTCAATTTTTTTGTAAATTTGTAAAAATTTGTGTTATAATGTCGTTGCTGGAAGATAGTTGGAAGCACAGGTAAGGAAAGGAGGAATGTAGTCATATTTTGCTTCCGTACAGGAGATGAAAATGATTTCAATTTTGATTTTTTGTCATAGGAAAAAAGAAGCAAATATACTACATAAGCTCTGCGGATATTGCACTACATTGATGGGCAAAGAAGCACTGATATATGATTTGTATGAATCATCATCAAAATTACAGATGAATGAGCAATCTGTTGAAGAAAGGCGATTCTGGGATATAGTGATTTTTGAAGTGAACAGCCGCGATGATATATTAGAGTTGAGAAGAGTAAGAGAGTTATTTCCGGAAGCAGCTCTGATGATTATTGCCGGTGCAGAAATATCGCCGGAATGGTATGTAATTCCTGCCATACATCCGGTAATGTTGATAAGGAAGCCTTTTGACAGGCAGAAGACATTGGATGCTATATGCCAGATAGTGGTCTACTGTTATAAACAGAGAGAACAAGATGCCTATACCCATAGTCTGGTGATTCGCAGTGGCGATGAGAGAAGATACTTCAGATATACACAGATTTTATTTCTGGAGGCCAGAGAGAAGAAGCTGTTTCTTCACAGTGAACAGGAAGAACTTGCTTTTTATGGTTCTTTGCGTGAGATGGAAAAGGTTCTGCCGGAGTATTTTATCCGTTGTCACAGAAGCTATATTGTGAATTTCATGTACATAAGCAGGCTCAATCTATCACAGGGAATCCTTCATATCCGTGATAAATTTGTTATCCCAGTCTCAAAAAGATATAAAACTAATATAAATGTTCTGCTGGAAAGTGACATGAAAGAGGAACAAAATTATGAATAATATAGCTGAGAAAAAATAAGTTCATGGTTGACCATAATTTATAACAATGGTACAATATAGAAACACTATTGGTTACAAATTTTGTGAATTATTCAAGGAGGTAACGCATGGGCTATATTAAAGAATACGCAAAAAAGCTGGTCACAGCCGAGGAAGCTGTGAAAGTTGTGAATTCTAATGATTGGGTAGACTACGGTTGGACGACCGGTACACCGGTAGCATTGGACGCAGCTCTCGCTGCCAGGGCAGACGAACTGGAGAATGTTAAGCTGCGAGGAGGAGTTTTATTGTGGACTCCGGAGGTTTTCAAGGTGGATAATGTGGAGGAACACTTCATATGGAATTCCTGGCATATGAGTGGAATTGAAAGAAAAGCTGTTAATCAGGGAGTTGCATATTATACCCCGCTTCGGTATTCTGAACTTCCACGCTATTACAGAGAGAATATCGGCCATATAAATGTTGCTATGTTCCAGGTTGCGCCGATGGATAAACATGGATTTTTCAATTTCGGACCAAATGCTTCTCATATGAAAGCGGTTTGTGAAGTTTCGGATGTTATCATAGTGGAAGTCAATGAGAAGATGCCTCGATGTCTTGGTGGATTTGAAGAAGGTATTCATATTTCTGAAGTGGATTATATTGTGGAAGGATCCAACCCGGAAATGGGGCAGATGGGAGCTGGTGCGCCGCCTACAGATGTGGATAAGGCAGTTGCGAAATTAATCGTGGAAGAGATTCCGGATGGCGCCTGCCTGCAGCTAGGTATCGGCGGTATGCCAAATACGGTTGGTTCCATGATTGCCGAATCTGATTTAAAAGATTTAGGTGTACATACGGAGATGTACGTTGATGCTTTTGTGGATATCGCAAAGGCGGGAAAGATTACAGGAGCTAGAAAGGCCATTGACTGTGGACGACAGGTATATGCTTTTGGCGCCGGAACACAGAAAATGTATGATTATCTGGACGATAATCCGGAATGTATGAGCGCACCGGTAAACTACACCAACAGTATTGATACCATTTCAAAACTGGATAATTTTATTTCCATTAATAATGCGGTGGACATTGACCTGTATGGTCAGATTAATGCAGAGAGTTCCGGAACTAAACAGATCAGCGGAGCAGGCGGACAGCTTGACTTTGTGTTGGGTGCCTATGTATCTAAGGGAGGTAAGAGTTTCATTTGTTGCTCTTCCACCTTTACCACTAAAGATGGTATGGCCCATTCCAGAATCCGTCCAACTCTTGCAGAGGGTTCTATTGTTACCGATACCCGTCCAAATACTCATTATGTGGTAACAGAATATGGTAAGGTTTGCCTGAAGGGAATGTCTACATGGGAGAGAGCAGAAGCTTTGATCAGCATCGCTCATCCGGATTTCAGGGATGAACTTATTGCAGAAGCTGAGAAGATGAAGATTTGGAGAAGAAGCAACAAATAATTTAATTATTTTAAACGATATGGATTCTTCTTTTATTGAAAAGAGTTGTAATCAGACCGTAAAAGCAAAATATAATATCCCCTTACACAGAAGAAAAATCGTGTAGGGGGATATTTGTTTATCTTATAATATTCTTTTTTTATTGTTTTTATATAATTACAGATGAATATAAATTATGACCATGCTATACTGTGATCACAATATCAGGATAGACATAATTATATTTGTACGATGAATGATTATTTCAGAATCAGGTTATCAATGTTTTTGATGATTATAGTGGTTTTGCCGGTGACATCCGTCTGAACTTCAAGGTTGGCAAGTTTATTATAGGTTTCCATAGGAATGGAGATTTCGATACCGCTGTCGGTCACCATAATCTGCTTTCCCAGCTTCTTTACCGTTGATTCATTGGTAACTGTGAAGTTATCAAATTGCAAATCAAATTGCTCCATTTTTTCATCAAATTCGGATTTTTTCTCCGGATTGTTACCAAAGAGGCGATTGCCGATTTCCTCCACATCGAAGGACTGGCGGTCTACATATTCTTTTTGGAAGGCGCTTTTGGTATCCATTTTTGTTTTTAAATCGGCTCCGTCATATTTGTTGGATATTGTATTGATTACCCTGGTTAAAATATTCAGTTTCTTTTTTGGCGGAAGGCTTGTGTGACAAACAAGAAAGTTTTCAGAAAGATAGAAAACTTTTTCCCCATTGACTTCATAGCGCTTTTCCAAAAGCTTGATATGCAGGTCCTCAAGGTTAATGACAATGGCCTCCGGAATTCTCGTGCCGGAGGCGGGAAGCAGCGCCCGGGATTTTACGATATCAGCATGTATGTCCGCGATGCCTTCATTATTTTCTGAAGAAAAATCAGGGCCGGAATTAGAAACAGAATCGGAAATAGAAATTTCATGGGTATAGCTTTCTTTATAATTCATTTTTAGAAGTGCCAGATAAATAACGCCTTCTGCCTGAAAAGTCACGAATAAAAGGTCTGCAGCGGGAATATCCAGTCCCTGCCCCATGGCCGTATAGAGTTTTTCGGCAATAATCTGACTGGTGGAGATAAAGGATTCTTCGTCTGCTTCATCCCAGACAGCCAGGGTGGGATAAATGGGAGATGTCTCCGGATTGAATTCACAATCTTTTGTGTCATCGCTGACAACAATTTTGTAAATATGATTTCGGATAAATTCATACAGATCCGGACCCGGATCCAAAAGCGAATTGGAGAGGATACAGTCTCCGTGTACAGTGTCCAAAATATGTAAGATGGCTTTTCTGATGACAATATCGTCTTTGGCTATCATAAATATTCACTCCTTGTGCATTTGTGTTATTAATGTCTGAGAAATAAGTATACCACTGGAAAGACAAGAAAACTATGTTTTTTTGACAGAAGAACAGTGAAGGAGGAGGTAAAAATGCTGGCAGCAGGTGAAATTATTGATAAAAAATATGAGATTATTCGTGTTTTGGGGCAGGGAGGTGTGAGCACAGTTTATCTTGGACGGCATATAACGCTGGGGACAGAGAGGGCTATCAAAGAAGTTTGTCGCAATGATTGTGAAAAATACGAAGAACTAAGACAACAATGTATCAGAGAAGCGGATATCTTAAAGAGCCTCAATCACCCGGGGCTGCCGGAGATTATAGATATAATTATTGAGAAAGATTTTTTGTTGATTATCATGGAATATATTCCCGGATGTACTTTAAAAGCACTGATGGAAATACACGGTGCCATGGAGGAAGAGATGGTTGTGGACTGGGGCAGGCAGCTTTGCAATGTACTTTCGTATTTGCATACAAGAACTCCTCCTGTAATTTACAGAGATTTGAAACCGGCTAATGTGATGCGGCGCCCTGACGGTAAAATTATTCTTATTGATTTTGGTACGGCAAGAGAATATCGGAACACAGTGGCATGGGAGGATACGGTGTGTTTAGGAACAAGAGGCTATGCTGCTCCGGAGCAATATGCTGCTGACGGACAGACAGATGAGAGAACAGATATTTATTGCTTGGGTGTGACTTTATATCATCTGTTGACAGGAAAGAATCCAGAGCAACCGCCTTATGCAATCTATCCTATTCGTAAATGGAATCCAGCTTTTTCTCCGGGATTGGAAAAGTTTATACTAACCTGCACTAAACAAAATCCGGAGGAACGTTATCAAAATTGTCAGGCAGCCGGATATATATTAGAGCATCTGGAAGAGAGTACGAACAAATATCGGCGGAAAGAAAAGAGAAAAATATGCCTTTTCTTTTTTATGACAGCGGGAATGGTCTTGTGTGTTGCTGCCGTGGCGTTTTGTCGTAATACTGTAAAAGATATACGGGAAAATGTTGCAAAAATGTATGTGGAACAGGCGGAGAGGACACCGGACAGAGAAAGCATGGAAGAAAACTATATAAAAGCGTTGGAAGTTTATCCATCAGATAAACAAATTTATGAAAGTCTGTTAAAACAATATGTACGACCAAATGATTTTCAGGTGGAGGATGCAGCGGAGCTAATGAATATTTTGGAGACAGCCGGGAAAGAGGGGAAAGGGAAACCGGTGCTGGAGATTTTGCGTCAGCAGGATCCGGAAACATACGGCAGTTTTTGTTATGACATGGGAATAGGATATTTTTTTCATATGGGGTCAACAGAAGGAAAAAAAACGGCGCAGCTTTGGTTTGAGGACGCCTGCCAGACACCGGAAGAAAGTATGACAAAGGGGCGAAAAGAAAGGGCGTATCTATATGGGAAGATATCTTCTTACTATAATACATTTTTA
This sequence comes from uncultured Eubacterium sp., assembly GCA_964445535.1. GTDB lineage: Bacteria > Bacillota > Clostridia > Lachnospirales > Lachnospiraceae > Anaerobutyricum. The sequence continues at coordinate 17,059 of CAYULX010000039.1, read as the reverse complement.
ACATCAGGAACGGACAGAAGCGGGGAAAGAGAGGCTCCCGGTTTTGCAGATTTTTTCAATACATTATGCAGTTTAAATGAAATTGTTTTACGCGAAAGCAGCTCTTCTTCCCAGGCGGCAGCAGCATATATGATTTCAGTGGAGGTGGCAGCGGAATTAGGCAGTTTTGCTTATCAGTTTCAAAAAGACGGCAGGATATCCTGTAAAAAGATACAGAGTGAGCTTGACAAAATTTATCAGGAAGATACGACTTCCTCGGTTCCTCACACGGATAAGAGAGTATTAGGGCGAATTAAAATATTGGAAGCATTCAGAGAAAAAGAAGAAATTGATAATTTAAGAAATCTTGTGGAAGATGCCAGACGCAAAAATGTGCTGGCAGCAATGCACTTAAAACAGGGAGGGGTATAGATGGGATAGGAGATAACGGACAGTACATGAATATAATAAAGTTATGTAAGTTTCTGGAATTGTGCGGATATGCGGGAGCCTTGCTATTTTTCATCGGAACGATACTACTATTCTTTAAAATGAAAGTGTACCGATCGTTTCAGTATTTTTATATATTGATGAGACAGAAGGGGAGAAGAAGGGTTATCAGGATGATGATTTGTTTCTATGTGGGTGGTTGCGGCATAATATCGGCCATATCTGCCTGTGCAATGGAAAAAGAGGCTCAGAACCAGACGAATTATACAGATAATTTTTCTGTGGAAATATCGCCGATAGATAACTGTAATCAGGTGGAAAATATAAATTATTATAATAAAGGAATCTGGGGGAAGGTTCAGATACAAAATGGCTGGCAGGAAAACGGGGAGATAATACTGGCAGCTATTCCACAGGATGAGGTGGCTAAAACGACAGCGGAGCAGAATAACAATGGAGATTATCGTTATGAGAATGGTTACTGTAAAATAATCAATTGGAGAGTAGAAGAAAGCGCTAAAGGGAAGGAAAAAGCCGGAACGGAGAGAAAAGAAACAGAAGGAGACGACTTAAAAGAGGAATTGGAAAAAAGAAAGGAGCTTATTTTCCGCTTTCAATTACAAGGCAGATGGAAGGTAGAATTGCGCTGTCATATGCCGGAATCCGACGATGATGTGGATTATGTAATAACAAGTGAAGATTTTATTATAGACCGAAATGCACCGGAATTGACTGTGATATATGAAAATTGCCGGAATATTGGCAGTTCTCAGTCTTCCCCGGATCAGGTCAATCGGGTGATTGAAAGGGGAATGACCAGGATTTCTTCTTCAGATTGTGAAATATATGCATCCGGCAAAGGGAAAGTTATATTGAAAATAAAAGAGGATTATTTTTCTTCGGATAATGTGAAGGTAAGTGTGTATAAAGAAAACTATGAAAATGGGGAAAAGAAAAATGTGACAAAGCGATGGGAGAAGTTTGAAAAGAATGGGGGCAAGTGGGAACAGGAAGGAGAGACATTTATTTTACAGTATGAGTGGGAGCAAGAAGGACATTACCGATTTTGCGTAAAGTATGAAGATTTTGCGGATAATATTCTGACAGCAGGAAATGGCAGTGAAACCATGGTTTGTTTGAGAGAAGGGAAATATGAAGGACCGTTGTATACTCTGGATAATACAGCGCCGATTATAAGAGCTTTTGTGTATCAGCAAGAACCTGAAAGAAAATGGGGAACACGCAGTTATTTTCAGGAATGTCCAGCCATGAAAATTGAAATAGAAGAGGAAAATTTTAATTGCAGGGATTTTTTGCTTAAAGATATTTTAACCTGGGCAAATGGAAAAATTATGTGTCCGCCTTATGATGAAAATACATATTCTGTCACATGGACCAGTCGCTATGTAAAGGGAAAGCGAATAAATACAGCGTTCATAGAGATAACAAAAGAAGCGAACCATACATTTTCAGGATGGGTGAAAGACGGATGTGGTCAAAAAAGCGATGTACAGACAGAGGAATGCACATATGACACATCGCCGCCGGAAGTAGAGGTGCGCGTTTGGGGAGAGGATTATTTTATCCCTTACAAAACGTATCAATATTTTGGAAAAGAACAGTTTATTGTGGAAGTGACAGTCCGGGATGATATCAGTGGTGCACAGATGATTTCTGGCTATTTTAAAGAAAAACATGATGAGGAAATAGGGCGGCAGTCTGACAAAGGGGAGGATGGAGAAAATCTTATAATTTATGAGAATAAAAAAACGGATGTCAGTCAGGATGATTTATCAGAATATACTGAAAAAATAATAATCGATCAGCGGGATTTCAAAGGAAGAATTTATGTATGGGGAAAAAATTTTACAGGACAAAAAAGTACGGAAGTAAGTAGTCCGGGATTGCTGTTGGCTTCGGATTCCATGCATCAAAAGAGCAGCAGGATCTTTTTTGAGATATCGGAGGCAGATTATACAGATGAAACGAAAAAAATAAAATTTTACAAAAGACCAATTACTGTAAAAGTAAAAGGGGAAGATCTCCACGCCGGTGTCGGACAGTTTGACCTTTATGCCAGGGGGTTGTTGAAGAGAAGAGAAGACGGCGCGCAGGGAAAATCAGAACAAACCAAAATAGAGTCAGAGGTTACCGGAAAAAAGAATGAAGATACGGGCATAAATGGAAAAAAGGTTACTCTTCATAAAAAAACAGATGGGAGACAGAAAAAGGATATCAGTTATGAGGAAACGCTGTCCATGAATATCAGACCAGAAGAATTTCAGGTGGGATGTGAAGAAAGCCCGGTGGAGATAGAAGCGGTTCTCACGGATAATGCAGGCAATATATTAACAAAAAAATACGGAGAATACCGGATTGTGACTGACAGTGTAAAGCCGGAGATTCAGGTAGATTATAATATCAGCAATGCAAAAAATGGAAAATATTATAATTGTGCCAGAACGGCAACCGTTACGATTCGTGATAAAAATTTCAATCCTGATACAGTACACTGGGAGATCTCTGGTTCCAATCAGAATTACCAGATTGGAAAATGGACAGAAAATGGAGAAATCCATCAATGTGAAGTAAAATTTGAGGAAGATGGGAATAACTATCAAATAAAGTTGAGCGCAGAGGATTATGCGGGCAATAAAACTGTCTGGGATGAGGATAAAGCATTTGTCATTGATAAGACGCCTCCGATTGTTCATATGAAAATTAATGTTGAAAACGCTGAAAATCAAAGATATTATCGCACACCCCAAAATATAGTCTTTTATGTAAAAGATAGAAATATTGATGTGGAAAAGAGTGCGGTATATATCCAGACTAAAAAAGGTGATGAGCTGTCAAAAGAAAAGACACTTACTTTGCGGAAACAAGGGGGAAATGTTTATAGCGCCTCAAAGCTTTATAGGGAGGAGGGAGAATATCGGCTGAAAGTTCGATGTACAGATTTGGCGGGAAATGTGGCGGAGAGCGAGAAAGAGCTGAATTTTATTATTGACCGCACGGCTCCGGATATTCGCGTGGACGGAGTTATAGATAAAATGGCATACGCAGAGACGGTACGCCCTGTGGTGACAATTGCCGATAAATATCTTGATGAGACGGCGGTGCATATCAGGCTGGAAAAAATAGATTCGTCACAAAACTCTGTTGAATTATTGGCTGAGACAGATGAAATGCGGAGTGGGTCTCATGGCAGAAGATATTTATGGGGAGAGAAAACTTTTCCATTCAGAGAAGAGGTGGATGGGATTTACCGGCTTCAGGCGTATGCCAGAGATTTGGCGGGAAATCAAAAGACATTGGGGGATGGTATTGTATTTGCTGTAAACCGTTTTGGTTCCGTTTATGTGATGCATGATGCACTGAAAAATATTTTGAAAAAAGGGTATATGCGGGAAAAAGAAGGTATTGTGATTACAGAATACAGCGTGAATCCGGCGGATACCAGGATTACTATTTTGCGAGATAATCAAAATTGGCAGGAGTTGCATCTGGATGGGTTTGGAGAAAAGAAAACCCGGGATGGAAAGTATGCCGTGATAACAAAAAAGATTTCTTCGGGTGATAAAAAAGGATGGTATGTAAAGCGGCATTATCTATCTGAGAAAAATTTTATAAAAGAGGGGACATATCAGATTACATTGGACTCCAAAGGGTATATTATCCAAAATGGAAAAAAGAGAATAATTAAAGAGACAAGCAGCGCGCTGAAAGAACAGCCGATTTACTTTACGGTGGACAGGACGCCTCCCGTGGTGCAGATTGGAGGTCTGGAGGAGGAGTATTATGAGACAGCTAAACATCCCTTTGTTATTACGGTTATGGATAATTACGGTTTTGCATATATGGATTTGAAAATAGGGTATGGGGGAGAAAGAAAAAAAGAGCAGGTTATGCGAATAACTCCGGAGCATCTGGAAAGGAACCATAGTGTAACAAAAGAGTTATCCGCTTATGAAGGAAGGCAGATCATTAGTTACCAGGCATGGGACATGGCCGGAAATTGTCTGGATAGCGAAGAAACAGGCGAAAAGATAAATTGTATAGTCATGGACACTGTAATGGCAGAGAAGTTTGAGAAGAATGGGAAAGAGAAGGAAGGTAATGTGGGAAATTCTGGAGAAAACCAGAAAGGCTTCTGGTTTATGACAGGGATGACAGGCGCAGTGATAGCGGTGTTTGTGGCGGCAGGCGCTCTGTGGCGGACAATGATTTACAAAAAGATGACTGAAAGATCAAAGTGACCATAAAGCTTTTGACGTAATAAAAAAATTTTGTTATAGTTAGCCTATGGAGGTGGATGCAGCATGGACTTTCAGGTCGGAGAAGTGATTAAAATGAAGAAGCCACATCCTTGTGGAGCCAATGAGTGGAAGCTGCTTCGGGTAGGAATGGACTTTCGGCTGCAGTGTAACGGCTGTGGCAGGCAGGTGATGCTTCCGAGAAAAACAGTGGAAAAGAATTTTCGCGGATATGTGGGACCGGAGAAGTAGCAGCGGTACAACATCTGATTTTTTAATTTATCTAAAAATATAACTTGTTTTTATGAAAGCTCTATGGTAGAATAGGTCATTGTAGTGTAAAAATCCTTGTTCTCCCGAGATGGGAGGACCGAGAAGACCAGAAGGAGGTGCAAGAATAACCATGAATAAGTATGAATTAGCATTGGTTGTGAATGCAAAGATCGAAGACGACGCTAGAGCCGAAGCCGTTGAGAGAGTGAAAGCTTTAATCGAAAGATTCGGTGGAGTGATTACTAACGTTGATGAATGGGGTAAGAGAAGATTAGCTTACGAAATTCAGAAGATGAGAGAGGGATATTACTATTTCATCCAATTCGATGCATCCAGTGACTGCCCGGCACAGCTTGAACAGCGTGTTCGTATCATGGAGCCAGTCATCAGGTATTTATGTGTTAAACAGGATGCATAACGAAGAGGAGGAATTCCATGAATAAAGTAATTTTGATGGGACGTCTGACCAGGAATCCGGATGTGAGATATTCACAGGGAGAGAAGGCAACGTGCGTAGCAAGATATACTTTAGCAGTTAACAGAAGATTCCGGAGAGAAGGCGACCAGGACGCAGACTTTATTAGCTGTGTTGCTTTTGGAAGACAGGGCGAGTTTGCGGAGAAGTATCTGAAACAAGGTACGAAGATTGTTATTTCCGGAAGAATTCAGACAGGCAGTTATACCAATCGCGATGGTATCAAGGTGTACACCACAGACGTTGTTGTGGAAGAGCAGGATTTTGCTGAGAGCAAAGCTGCAGCAGCAAATTATAGCGGCGGATATCAGCAGAGCAATTATCAGGGAGCACAGGCTCCGGCTCCGGCACCGGAACCACAGCCGACTATGACCAACCGTCCGGCTCCATCGGAAGCGGTGAGCGATGGATTTATGACCATTCCGGAAGGAATTGAAGAAGAACTGCCATTTATCTAAGGTTTGAGGAATTTAGGAGGTAATATCAAATGGCATACAGCAAAGAACGCGGCGATTCTTCTATGAGAAGAAGAGGCGGACGCAGAAGAAAAAAAGTCTGCATTTTCTGTGCAGATAAGAATAACTCAGTCATTGACTATAAGGATGTTAATAAGTTAAAGAGATACGTTTCTGAGAGAGGAAAGATTTTACCGAGAAGAATTACCGGTAACTGTGCAAAACATCAGAGAGCTCTCACTGTGGCAGTGAAAAGAGCAAGACATGTATCCTTGATGCCTTACACAGTAGAATAATGTGTCTTAGAGTATAGCATTGTCGCAGCAGTTGGGAGAGCCAGTTGCTGCGATTCTTTTTAATAATAACAGCAGCGCAGAGCTGTTATGAAAGAATAGTAATTAAAGTAGCTTTTGAAGGATTTAGCAGGAGGTTATTATGAAAAAGAAAGGAATTTTAAACGCGCAGCTTTCCTATCTGATAGCGGCATTGGGGCATAAAGATTTATTTATGATCGGGGATGCCGGTATGCCAATACCGGAGAATGTGGAGGTTGTGGATTTGGTACTGACGGCGGGAGTTCCGACCTTTAAACAGGTGATGGATGCGGTGTTGGAAGAGACTTGTGTGGAAGGATACTACCTGGCCCATGAAATCAAAGAGTTCAATCCTGATTTAGAAGAATATATCAAAGATTCATTGAAGGATACGGAAGTGGAGTACATGCCCCACGAAGATTTGAAGAAGTTTAGCAGTAAATGCAGATTTGCCATTCGGACGGGAGAATTTTCTCCATATCCAAATGTGATTTTAAGAGCAGGTGTTGTGTTCTAGTATTTCATTTCTGCAAACAATAGTTACAAAACTATTAAAATACAGTTACTTTCTCTGAATGTGTTGAAAATTGCAAAAAAAAGGGTTATACTGAAAATAACAGCGGCTTACCAGGGAAGTGTCTGCGGCATATTGACAAGCTAGATGAAGCTGAAAGATACAGAAGCTGTGGGGACTTTCTTTTTTTAGTGACAAAATATGATAGCAGATGTTTGGAGATTCAGCATATGAAGGGAGTGACTCATGACACATTTGCAAATACAAAACGGAACGGAAATTCTTGATATTAATATAATCAGTGTAGACAATAGATGTGTAAGCTTTGTGGTGAACGATGATCTGTCTGTCAGCATGAAGATACCTGTCGGTATGAGTCGTGATATGGCGGAGAAGTATGTCCGGATTAATAAAGACAGAATTTGTCAGGAGTATGAGCGGTTGAAAAAGAGGAATCATCTGGCGTTACCCGTGACGTTGGAGCTGAAAGATGGACGCATCCAGTATTATAGCGGACAGTATCTGCCGTTTTTAGGCAATATGGACATGGAGCTTCGGGTAAAGTATTTATCTCAGGGAGAAGATACTGCTTTATATGTGGAACACAAACCGGAAGGAGGCCGCATTCTGACAATCCGGACAGATAATATGAATCAGCGATTTCTTCGCTATTGTGTGATGCGTTATTATAAAAAATGTGCGGTGGATATTATCAGCACAAAGACGGCAGAGTTTGGAAAAAAAATGCATCTTAAATTTAATCATGTGCAGATAGCGGAGCGAAGGAAGAATCCACGCTCGATGCTTGCGCGGATAAATTATAAAAATATCGAAATAAAGGATCAAAAGATGCTGTGGGGAAGCTGTAATCGAAAAAAAAATCTCCGTTTTGACTGGAGGATTATCATGTTGCCTGTGGAGATTATTGATTATATTGTTGTACATGAGCTGGCGCATTTAAAAAAGATGAATCATTCGGCGGCTTTTTGGGCAGAAGTTGAAAAGCTCATACCGGAATACAGAGAATGTCAGAACTGGTTAAATAAACATGGAAAAGAATATGAAATTTTTTAGTTAATTGATGAATGTATTTGCACATCGGATTGCAATGTGAAAGCGGTCGGTATATTTAAGAAATTTATAAAAACGTTTTACAGAGCTACTGCAAAAGCTGCCTGCGAATAAAAGATAAAGTATTCAGTGATGAATACATATTTTTTATCCGCACGGGATATTTTGCAGTGGCTTTTTTTGAGAAAAAATTTATTTTGAAACAAAAATGTATTATAATTTAAATTGGAATAATCTTACCAATTGAAAAAATTTTATAGCAGAAAAGATGTACAAAGAAAATATGAAAGGAAGAAAAAATGTCAATTGAGCATCCATTTCCCCCGCTATATGATAAAAACTCTAAAATTTTGATTCTGGGAAGTTTTCCTTCTGTCAAATCAAGAGAACAAAAATTCTTTTATGGACATCCGCAAAACCGTTTCTGGAAGACTGTTGCCGGTGTGTTGTCAGAAGCGGTACCACAAACCATAGAGGAAAAGAAAGAGTTTCTGCATCGGAACCATATTGCTTTGTGGGATGTGATCCACAGTTGTGATATCGAGGGTTCCTCAGACAGCACTATCCGAAATGTGATACCTAATAACCTGGATATTATTTTTGAAGAAGCTGATATCCGTGCGATTTATTGTAATGGTACGAAATCTTATCAATATTATGAAAAATATCAGGAAAAACAGACGGGTAAAAAAGCGGTGAAACTGCCCTCAACCAGCCCTGCCAACGCGGCTTTTTCATTGGAACGTTTGAAAGATAATTGGAAAGTAATCTGTACCCCTTTGCAGGTGGCGCCGGAAGGAATTGGGAAAGTGCTTTTGAAATGGTATGATTATAATGCGAGAATCCTTCCATGGCGAAGTGAGCCAACGCCGTACCATGTTTGGATTTCTGAAATTATGCTTCAGCAGACAAGAGTAGAAGCAGTGAAAAAATACTATGACCGGTGGATGGCGGCGCTGCCGGATGTGAAGGCACTGTCGGAAGTGAATGATGAGATACTGATGAAACTGTGGGAAGGGCTTGGATACTATAACCGTGCGAAGAATTTGAAAGCGGCAGCTGTCACTGTTATGGAAGAATACGGCGGTGAACTTCCAGGTAATTATAATCAGTTGCTCTCTCTGAAAGGAATCGGCGAATACACGGCGGGAGCCATTGCATCCATTGCTTTCGGGCTGCCGGAACCGGCCGTAGATGGGAATGTGCTTCGGGTATTTTCCCGGTTACTGGCGGAGGATGGAGATATCACCCGGCAAGCAGTAAAAAAACAGATCAGAAGTGAGGTACGGCGCGTACTGCCAAAAGAAAGAGCGGGAGATTTTAATCAGGCGCTGATGGATCTTGGTTCCGCAGTGTGTTTGCCCAATGGAGCGCCTCTATGTGAACAGTGTCCATGGGAAAATGTTTGTCAGGCGCATAAAATGGGGAGAGAAACAGAATTTCCTGTGAAACCCCAGAAAAAGGCGCGGAAAATAGAAGAAAAAGGGGTCTTTCTCATAGAAGTAGAGAATTTTGACAAGACGCTGTCCGGGCAAACCTGGGATATTTTGCTCCACAAAAGACCCGCCGGCGGTTTGCTGCCGGATTTATGGGAATTCCCTAGTATTCAGGGAAAGTATACGCTAGAGAAAGCAAGAGATCAGGTGGAGCGATGGATTCAAGGGACAGATTATATCATAAAAGAGATGGATTCCCTTGGAAAAGGAAAACACATTTTTTCCCATGTAGAATGGCATATGACAGGCTATCGTGTTCGGCTGGTGAGAAGAGAAGATGAAAAACAATTGGGAAGTTCAAAAGAAGATATCTTGAAGGATAGTATTGTGGGAAAGAACATGACACAGGGCGATATTATAGAAAATATTATTTTTGAGAACAGCGCAGCAGATTCTGCGTCTGAAAGTCAGAAAGAACGAAAAGAGAGAGAGACATGGATGTTTGTTTCTGGAAATGCCGTGGAAGCAGAATATGCGATTCCTTCTGCTTTTGAATATTATAAAAAACAGATATAGAGGATGGCGCTGACATAAGGCGCTGTCAGAATTGAAAAGAGAGACATATGCTTGGCGGAGGTGTTTAAATGGAAAAATTAATAGTACTTGGAACAGGAAATGCGTCGGTTACAAAATGTTTTAACACCTGTTTTTTATTGCAAGACAGTAAGGGAAAATATTTTATGGTAGATGCAGGAGGAGGAAATGGAATCCTGACACGCCTGGAAAAAGCGCAGGTGTCTGTTGGTGATATCCATGAACTTTTTGTTACTCATAAGCATACGGATCATCTTCTAGGTGTAATCTGGATTATACGAAATGTGGGACAGATGATGGGGAGCGGCGCTTATGATGGGGAGCTGCATATTTATTGTCATGATGAATTGGCAGATATTATTCCTAAAATCTGTGCGATGACTTTGGTGGAAAAAATCACAAAGCTGTTTAATGACCGGATATGGATTCATCGGGTAGAAGACAGAGAAGAGCGGCAGATTCTGGACTACAAAGTACAGTTTTTTGATATACGTTCCACGAAAGCCAAACAGTTTGGATTCACCACAACTCTGAATAATGGAAAACGTCTAACTTTCTGTGGAGATGAGCCTTATCAGGAGCATTGTCATGATTATGCCTATAAAGCAGATTATCTTTTGCATGAGGCGTTTTGTCTCTATGAGCAGAAGGATATTTTCAGGCCTTATGAAAAATGTCACAGCACTGTTAAAGATGCTGCGGAACTGGCAGTTAGCCTTGAAGTAAAAAATCTTTTGCTCTGGCACACGGAAGATGACAACATACGCAAAAGGAAATCTTTGTATAAAAAAGAAGCAAGGAAATATTTTAAGGGTACAGTTTTTGTACCATATGACGGCGAAGCCATAGAATTGTAATGATAAATAAGTGCAAAATACTCATATTTTATCCGAACTGTCATTGATTTTTTTGTTTTTCAGTTTTATAATAATGAAAAACCAATATAAAACGGGAAAGATAAAAGGGTGATAAATTTATGGAAGTAAATTTACCAGTACTGAAGGTTCAGATGTTAGGTGGATTGTCTTTGATGTATGGGGATGAACCCATATCCTTTTTAAGGAATACAATGACCAAGGCCATGAAACTGTTACAGATTCTTCTGTACTACGGAGAAAAAGGAATATCCCGCCATAAACTGATTGAGAATCTGTATAAAGTGGAAGAACTGGCAGATGCGCCAAACAGTTTGAGAGTGACGTCGTATCGTCTGAAGAAGCTGCTTGTACATATAGGATTGCCAGAATATAATTATATCAGAATATCAAAGGGGATTTATTATTGGAATGGGCCGATGAAGACAGAAGTTGACGTCCATAATTTTTTTAAACTCATTCAAGAAGCGGAGATGGAGACAGACAATGATAAAAAAATGAGTATTCTGCGTGACGCATGTCATCTTTATAAGGGTGAATTATTGCCAGGGTCTTCAGAAGAAGAATGGGTGCTCATTGAGAGTGTACAGTGCAAGAAAATGTACAGCAGCGCTTTACATAAGCTCAGTAGTTATCTGTGGGAAAAAGAAGAATATGAGGAGATACTTACACTTTGTGAAACGGCCTGTACCATGTATCCTTTTGATGAATGGCAGGCCGTGAGGATTGATTGCTTCATGGCGATGAATCGTTACCAGGACGCTATGAACGAGTATGAATCGACAGCGAAGCTGTTTTTTGAAGAACTGGGAATCAGTCCGTCGGAAAAGATGATAAATCAGTTTAAATCTATGAGCGAACACATGAGTAACGCTCCGCAGACAATCAGAGGAATAAAAAGCTGTCTTAGGGAAGAAGAAATCGAAGCAGGAGCATTTTATATGACTCTGCCGAGCTTCAGGGACAGTTATCGATTGGTACGTCGTATTATGGAGCGAAATGGGCAGTCCGTATATCTGATGCTTTGTTCTTTGGTGGATAGTAAGGGAGCACCGTTAGATGACCCTGACAGGATTGATTCCATGTCTGAAGAATTGATGGCATCAATTAAGCATTGTCTCCGAAAAGGAGATTCTTTTACCCGATATAATCCGAGCCAGTTTCTTATTCTTCTTGTTGGAACAAACAAAGAGAATTGTGGGAAAATATTTGACCGGATTGAGACGTATTTTACCAGAGACCATAAATCCTGGAAGAAATATCTTGAATTTTATATTACCTCCCTCGCCGACGCTGATAAGGACGATACGCAGATGGTATTCCAGAAAAACGGAATTCGTTGGGAGAATTAACCATTCAGAGAGAGGCAGAAGAGATGCTACAAGCAATTCTTCTGCCCGTTTTTTATTTCAAGAGTTATTGTGATTTTGGCAAGGGAGAGAACTAAAACGACTTGCCAGTTGAGGGATTTGAGTAGCATGGTTTTTAAGATGCAGCTCAAAAATATCCTGTTTTTGGTAGAACTTGGGGCGGCAATGATGGCAGCGGTCATATGGGGTGGAATTGTAGTGGTCAGCAGAAAAAGACGCAAAGAATAAAAAAGAAAAGCGACGGATATTTTTAGATTTTTTGCCAATAGATTTTTTTGGTGTGATAACGTATAGTATAAATTATAGAAGAAACTTTTGAAATATTTTTGAGAAGAAAGTGGCGATATAATATGAGATTCAGACCATGTATAGATATTCATAACGGAAAGGTAAAACAGATTGTGGGAGGGAGCCTTCTTGATAAAGGAGATTTCGCCAAAGATAATTTTGTCTCGGAACAAAACGGGGATTATTATGCTTCTCTGTACCGGGATGCAGGGCTTGCCGGGGGACATATTATTCTCCTGAACCCGGCGGGCAGTTCCTATTATGAGGAGGATGTCCGTCAGGCATGTCTGGCCCTGGCTGCTTATCCGGGTGGTTTGCAGATTGGCGGAGGTATGAATGATGGGAATGCGGCGTTTTTTTTGGAAAAGGGAGCTTCACATATTATCGTGACGTCCTTTGTATTTCGTGACGGACAGATTAATTATGATAACTTGAATAAAATAGTAAAGGTGACGGGAAAGAAACGGCTGGTATTGGATTTGAGCTGTCGCAGAAGGGGAGACTCCTACTATATTGTCACAGACCGGTGGCAGAAGTTTACCGATGTGAAACTCACGGAGGAAGTGCTTGATTCCCTGTCCGGATACTGCGATGAATTTCTGATTCATGCTGTGGATGTAGAGGGAAAATCCAGTGGAATCGAAGAAGAAATCGCGGCGCTTCTTGGAGATTGGGACGGCGTCCCGGTGACGTACGCCGGAGGTGTCGGCTCCATGGAAGACCTGCGTTTGCTGAAAAAACTCGGACAGGGAAAGGTGGATGTGACCATCGGCAGCGCTCTGGATTTATTTGGCGGGACACTGCGGTTTGAGGATGTGCTGGAAGAGATAAAGGGAGAATGTTGATATAATGTGTCATTCTAAAAGAGTTTAATAAATCCATTTTATATCGCCTGTTTCCTATTGAGATTTATTTATTTTCTTTCATCCTGGCATAGCGCCACAGTTATCCCTTTAAATTTCACTTTATCCCGGAGAATACGTCCTTTTCCTGACGCCAGATAGGCGCTGGCGGTGGAGACGGAGAGAACTCCGGTCTGTTCTGCCACAAAACAGGAGGTTTGGATGCCGAGACTGTCAATATCCAGCGTTTCAATATCGGCGGTGGATACAACGGTCAACGGAACGTTCAGGTGGCTGGCGGTGGCAAGGATGCCAGGTTCGTTGGCCTTTAACGGAATCGTGCTGATACATTTAAGAGAAAGAGGGCTCAGTCCCTCTTTTTTTAGTACCGTAAGCAAGGCTTCTTCAATGGCTGCCGCATCTATGTGGCGTTTGCAGCCGATACCGGCGCAGATGGTGCGCGGCCGGAGATAGAGGACAGGAAATGTCGGCGGGTCAGGAAAAGTAAATCCTTCATCAATGACCACAGTGGGCAGGGCCGATGTCTCCGTGCGATCTTTGGAAGAGTCATCGTTCCATGTGGACAAAAATTCTTTCGCTTCCTGAATCGTGAGGATGGCCATTTTGCTGTCAGGAGACTTTGCGTGTTTGCCGGAAGCGGCACGCGCGTAGCTATCAAGCTCAGAATAAGTTTTGTCAGTGATGACGCGGATTGGTCTGCCGTCCAGGAGGGCGCCGCTGATATGTTTGAGCTGGCTGATGTTTTCAATGGACATATGATGATTTTTGGCGAAAGTGTCAAAGGACAGTTCTCCTGCCACATCGGTGGCGGTGGTGATGACGGTTTCACCGCCGGAGATGGCGGCCATCTCCCTCGCCAGATCGTTGGCGCCGCCCAGGTGGCCGGACAGAAGACTGATGGCGTACCTGCCTTTTTGGTCAAGGACAACGACGCCCGGGTCGCTGGTCTTGTGGACAATCAGCGGAGCGAGAATGCGGACGACGATTCCCGTTGCCATGATACACACCAGATAATCGTATTTATGAAAAGCTTCCTGCAATTTTATTTTGAAATTCTCTTTATTGTATAAATCACCGGGATGGGAGGCTGCCAGCCTGTGGGCAAGATGTTCCCCTTCTTTGGTGAGATAGAAATATGCGGTTGACATAAAAATTCGGTTCCTCCTGTTTTATGAAATACTGACTGCGGGGGCCTCGATAAAATGCGGATTGCATGAGCCGCAGTGAAATACTGACTGCGGGGGCGCAGTAGTTAATGGTTCAATAAGGTTTTTTGCATTATATAATCTATGAATTGCTGCGAGGTTTTATCCGGCACAGTATCGGCGGGAATCACCAAATGGGTTTCCATCATCAGCGTTGGATTCTTCTCATATTCTTCGGAAGTAAAAGGAAGGAAAACGACTTCCTGAAAACTGTGATACTGGTACAGGCGTCGTGAACTGAAACCGATGAGGGAAGAGCCGTGGAGAAGGTGCAGAAATTCATTGATACCTACCGTGTCATGAATCTGGCAGGAAATTGCTTTTTTGGCTGCTTGTTTAATGATTGTGTTGTTGAAATCCTCCATACTGTCAAGAAGCAGGAGATTCTGATTGTGAAGATCCCGCAAAGAAATTGCTTTTTTGGCTGCCAAGGGATGGCGCCTGTCCATGACCAGATGTACCGGTTCTTTATACAGCAAATGCAAGGAGGACAGGGTTTCGGGAATCGGGGCCTGCATGAAAGCCAGGTCAGCCTGCTGGTAAAGAAGCTGTTCTGGAATATCGTGATTATTTCTCTCCTGGTACCGGATTTCCGACTGAGGATAAAAGGTTCGGTAACCGGAGAGTAAATCTTTGCTGCAAGACAAGGCGAAACCGTGGTATGCGGAGATCTTCAATACCCGGTTTTGCCGGATATTGTCAATAGCCAGCAGCAATTCATGGTAGGAATTGGCAGTTTTGTTAAAATGCTGAAAAAGAGTATCTGCTTCTTTGGTCGGTATCACCCCGGAAGTTCGGCGGTCAAATAGAGAAAAACCGAGTTCTTCTTCCAGACGGCTGACGGATTTGCTCAAACCCTGCTGGGATATATACAGGTTTTTGCTGGCTTTTGTGATGTTTAAATCTTTGTAGAGCTGTATAAAATATTGAATCTGACGTAACTCCATGTTTTCTTCTCCTTGCGTAAGCTTTCATTTAATATCATCATATATGCAAGAAAAGCGGGTGTCAAGGAGAAAGGGAAACTGTATTTTCTGTCTTTATGAGAGAGGGGAATTTCCGGAAACCAGAAAAAATAGGCATTTGATATAAAAAATTTGAGAAATTTTGGTGAAAATATAAGAAATATAAATCAGAACAAATTTTTTTGCGCTGAAGATATAATTTTTTGACCAGCAAAATGAAAAACTACCTTTAGCCCCGATAAGTTTCATGGTATACTAGGAAAAGCGTTTAAAATGAGTTGATATTCCGTCGGAAACGTACCGGCGGCAGTTATAAATTAGGTAGAAGGAGGTTGCAGTGTTGAATACAGCAAAATCAGAAGAGCTTTATAAAATTGCGTTGGATTTAATGCCGGGCGGCGTCAACTCGCCGGTGCGTGCCTTTGGCTCTGTGGGACGAAACCCGCTGTTTATCGATCATGCCAAAGGAGCGTATGTCTACGATGTGGACGGCAATAAGTTTATAGATTATGTATGTTCTTGGGGACCGGGGATTCTCGGCCATGCACATCCGGAAGTCATCGAGGCAGTGGTGAAGGCATGTTTTGACGGTCTGACCTTTGGTGCGCCGACCGGTAAAGAAAATGTGCTGGCAGCCATGATCCGGGAGCTGATTCCTTCCATGGAGATGGTGCGAATGGTCAATTCCGGTACGGAGGCCACCATGAGCGCCATCCGCGCGGCGAGAGGCTATACCGGAAGGGATAAGATCATCAAGTTCAAGGGTTGTTATCACGGACATTCCGACGGACTTTTAGTGCAGGCAGGTTCTGCAGCTCTGACGCAGTCGGTACCGGATAGCGGCGGGGTGCCGGCGTCTTTTGCTCAGCAGACATTGGTAGCTCTTTTCAATGACAAGGATTCTGTTCGGGAGCTTTTTAAAAATAATAAGAATCAGATTGCGGCTCTTATCGTGGAGCCGGTGGCGGCCAACATGGGCGTGGTTCTGCCGGAAGATGGATTTCTCCAGTTCCTGCGGGAGATTACCTGGGAGAACGGCGCCGTCCTGATTTTTGACGAGGTCATCACAGGATTTCGTCTGGGTATTGGCGGCGCGCAGCAGTGGTTCGGCGTGAAGCCGGACATGACCACCCTCGGCAAGATTGTCGGCGGAGGTATGCCAATGGCTGTTTATGGCGGTAAAAAAGAGATCATGAAAAATGTGGCTCCGACCGGTAAGGTTTACCAGGCGGGTACCCTGTCCGGCAATCCAATTGCCACCACGGCGGGCATCAAGACCCTGGAGCTTTTGCGGGACAATCCGTCCGTTTATGATAAGATTGAGGCCAACACAAAGAAGCTGGCGGCGGCTTACAAGGCAAGGGCGGAGAAGTTCGGTCTGCAAATGCACATCAACCAGATAGGTTCTCTGATGAGCGCCTTCTTCACCGATGAAAATGTAAAGGATTACGCCGGTGCCTTATCTTCAGACACAAAGGCTTATGCCGATTACTTTAACTATATGCTGGAGCACGGCATTTATGTGGCGCCGTCCCAGTTTGAGACGATGTTTATTTCCGGCGCACATTCTGACGAAGATATTCAGAAGACCATCGATGTGCTGCTGGCGGAGTAGACAGATAGCGGACGAGTCGGAGAAGCGGACCGCATAATTTAAGAAAACACCCGTAGAAAAG
>CAYULX010000038.1:0-23481 GCA_964445535.1 uncultured Eubacterium sp. | reverse complement strand
GTTTTTATTGAAATCTTTTTTTAATCACCTCTTGACATATCACCAAATTGCTTTTGCAGTCATAGAGTAAGTTTACACTTCATTCAGTTTTTCGTCAACACGAATCCTTTTCAGAAAATGTTCTCTTTTTTAATCTTCCATTGGCGGAATGTCGAGTACCTGTCCCAGATAAATTTCACTCCAATTTTCTTCCGTAAAAGCGCTCTCCTCCAAATCAAATTCAAAATTCCGGCAAGCTGCCGCTCCGCTGATAAAAAGGCAAAGTCCCACTGACGTCTGAAAAATGTTTCCAAAAAGATTCGCTCCCCTGGCATACAGATTTCCCGGCTGCGCCAATTTATATAAATATGTACACACATTGTCTTCCATGTAAATTTTTTTGCTCCGGGTCCTCCAATTTGTCTGAAATTTTTTGGAAGATCCCTCATCTACCGCTCTGAATTGTTCTGAATTTTCTGTTCATTTGCCATGATATTTCCGTCTTTCTATTATGATGCAGAAGTCTTTCAGTACCCGCAATAGAAAAGCCTGTAAGCATAGATTCTCAGGCACCAAACTTTTGGAACGCGGCTACTCTCACCCGGTTCACGGGACACTGCGCCGCCGACCTACCCTATACCCGTCTCTTTATGGTAAATACTTTAATCGATTTCATCTGCAGAGCAGTGATAAAAAGCGAAAAATATTTTTGAACAAAAAACAGACAGCTCCTCCTGACGCGCATTCGACGCTGTCTTTTGGCTCTGTCTATTTTGTATGTCTTGAATTTGTATCGTTAAAATATATTTTTATGCATTTTCTTTTTCAAATTTATCCATGAATTCCACCAGCTTCTGCACGCCTTCGATTGGCATTGCATTGTAGATGGACGCGCGCATACCGCCGACAGTTCTGTGTCCCTTCAGATTTACAAATCCTGCGGCAGTTGCCTCGGCAATGAACTTAGCGTCTATATCCTTATCGCCGGTAACAAACGGTACATTCATAAGAGAGCGATCTTCTTTTACAACAGTTCCTCTGAAGAGCTTGCTCTGGTCAAGGAAATCGTAAAGAATTTTTGCCTTCTTCTCGTTACGTTCTTTCATGGCTTCCAGTCCGCCCTGTTTTTTAATCCATTTGAAGACTTTGCCGCAAATGTAGATGCCGTAACATGGCGGTGTGTTGTACAGGGAATCGGCGTCTGCCTGCGTTTTGTATTTGAGCATGGTAGGAGTTCCTTCCATGACGTCGTCGCGGATTAAATCCTCACGGATAATCATGATGACTACGCCGGCCGGACCGATGTTCTTCTGCACGCCGCCGTAGATGACGCCATATTTGGTAACGTCTACTGGCTCGGACAGGAAACAGGAGGACACGTCAGCTACTAACGGTTTGCCTTTGGTATTTGGAAGCTTTTTAAATTTGGTTCCGTAAATGGTGTTGTTCTCACAGATGTATACATAATCGGCATCCTCATCGATCGGCAGATCGGAACAATCCGGAATATAGGAAAATGTTTTGTCCTCAGAGGACGCAATCTTCACTGCCTTACCGTAACGGCAGGCTTCCTGATACGCTTTCTTTGCCCACTGACCAGTTACGATGTAATCAGCTACGCCATTTTTCATCAGGTTCATCGGAATGGCAGAGAACTGCTGAGATGCTCCGCCCTGTAAGAACAATACTTTATAATTGTCCGGAATATTCATAAGATCTCTTAAGTCCTGCTCTGCTTCTTTGATAATGGTATCGAACTCTTTGGAACGATGGCTCATCTCCATGACGGACATGCCGCAGCCCCTGTAATCCATCATCTCGTTTGCAGCTTCCTGTAATACTTCTTCCGGCAACACTGCCGGACCTGCTGAAAAGTTATATACTCTTCCCATTTTTCATGCCCTCCTGTGTCTGCTATATATTGTTAATTACTGATTTATCAACATCTATAAATTGTATTTAAGATGAAAACACTGTCTGAAAGACAATTTTTTCATACAGTGCCTGTCGGATTATTATATACCTAATATTGCAGTTTTGCAAATATTTTCTTGCAAACCACCGCCGGAGACTTCCTACAGAAGTCCGGTACTGAAATACCTCTCCATTCTGTCCGGCAGCACGGTGGCGATGATTTTATCTTTGCCGTATTTTTCTGCCATTTTTTTACATGCCCAGATATTGGCTCCGGAAGAGGTTCCGCAGAGCAGGCCCTGTACTCTTGCCAGTTCTCTGGTGGTGTTCATGGCATCATCGTCAGTTACAGTGACCACTTCATCAATTAAAGAAGTGTCCAGTACCTCAGGAATGAATCCGTCGCCGATTCCCTGTATCTGATGCAGTCCCGGCTCGTCGCCCAGGAGCGCCGATACATTTTTAGGCTCCACAGCACAGACAATGAGATCCGGGTTCTTTTCTTTCAGATACTGACTGATGCCCTGTAAAGTACCTCCGCTGCCGAGGCCGGAAACAAAAATGTCCACTTTGCCGTTCAGGGCTTCATAGATTTCCGGGGCAGTGGTCAGATAATGCATCTCCGGATTGTGCGGATTCTCAAACTGCTGCGGCATAAAATAGTCATCGGACTGCGCCACAATACGGTTGGCCTCCGCTACGCAACCGTCAAGACTTAATTTGGCCGGAGTGAGTACCAGCTCCGCCCCCAAGGCGCGGATGATCTTCTTGCGTTCCTCGCTCATATTTTCCGGCATAACGATAATGACTTTATAGCCCATACGGACGCCGCAGAGAGCCAGGCCGATACCGGTATTGCCGGAGGTCGGCTCCACAATGGTCATACCTTTTTTCAGTTTGCCTTCTTTTTCGGCCGCTTCAATCATATTTTTCGCAATACGATCTTTAATGCTGCCGCCAAGGTTTAAGAATTCCGCCTTCGCATAAATCTGGCAGCCCATGGTCGGACTTAAATCAACCAGCGGCGTATTGCCAATCATATCTAAAACATTTTTTACTATCATGATATCTCCTCTCACTCCCACAAGTTGTTGTTGCATTTCTATTACTATTTCTGCTATTATTCCTGCGGAAAAGATTCTGTCAGGCCAATGCCTCGCAACACTGTTTCATATATTTTTTCATTTGTCAAATGTTTATCATTATGTCGTGCAACAAGCTTGATTATAGCACAGAACTAAAGTGTTAGACAATATTTTTATATGTTGCTTTCCCGTAAAATGTGTGACAGTTCGGCTGTGCGCCTGGCAGAGCAAAAGAAATGTCAGAATAAAATATACCGTTTCCCCTGATTCCCGTTGTATTTGTATATGTTTTCTTTTATAATATAGTGAAAATTATTTTCATGGCGCAGACCCTGTCTGAACAGACAGGAATGCGCCACAGGTCAAAATTATTATTTTTACGAATTAAGGAGATTCCTCATGAGAATATGGTGTAAGCTGTTTAAGAAAAACCGGATGCTTAAGGACACGGTCATTGAGAATTATAATATGGAAATGTCCAGAACCTCCAAAGTATACGACAGCCTGGAACAGGCCTGCTATAAGTTTGACCTGGAAAATCCCATGTGGCTGGACAAAAATAAGCAGGAATTTATCCGCCATGCCAGAACCCGGTTTTATCAGGATAATTTCATCGAGCAGATTGATTTCGATTATCTGGATTTTCAGGTAATTGAGGAGGATTATTGATCCAGGAAATGAATCATTGAAAGAGCAAACTACCGGAAAATCATCTGCGCGAAATCCCGAATGCACTGCCGCCACACGTTCCAGTCATGAATACCTTTGTAGATACGGCGAGTACTCTTGATACCGTGTTCTTCCAGCATCTTGTCGTCGGCATCGAAGTAATGGCGGTATGGATCTTCATCACCGATGGCCCGGAAGAAGACCGGAAAGGTTTGATGAAAGGATTCCGCATCGTCCAGAATTCGCAGGTGTTCGTTTCCGCCGGGAGCCCGGTCCACCATGTCAAGCTCGGTGCCCTGTATCATATCGGACACAAAGCCGCTGAAAACACCCAGGGCGTTAAAATATTCCGGATGGTTAAAGCCTATAATGCTGGTCTGAAGGGATCCCATGGATAGTCCCGCCATGGCGCGGCGTTCTTTGCTGCCGCCGATGCGAAGTTTCTGTTCCACAAAAGGAATGACGTCTGTGAGGAGCTGCTGCTCCAGCAGCATGAAGTCCACGATCCGGCGGCCGTCTTCGGTTACGGTCTGAACCATTCCGTTGCACATGACCACAGCGAACGACACCGCTTTTTTCCCGGCAAAAAGGTTGTCGAGAATAAACTGCACTTTGCCGGCGGTGGTCCAACCGGCCTCATTTTCGCCGTGACCATGCTGAAGGTACAGAACCGGAAAAGTTTTGCCGGTCTGCCGCTCGTAGTCGGCCGGCGTATATACAACACAACTCTCCCACTCTCCGGTCACAGAAGAATAGAAATATTCCCGGCGGACGCTTCCGTGGGGTACATTTTTTATGTGCCAGAAATCTTCGCCGGAAGCTTCCGCATACTCCGGCACGGGCAACTCCACATAATTGTAGGGCCGACTGTATCCGTAGCTGATGGGAAGAAGCGGCGTCAATATCTCTGCGCCGTCCAGCTTAAACTGCACATAATGATATCCTGTCTGAAACGGCAGTTCCATCTCCCAGATGCCGTTTTCAGTGCGGACACATGGATATTCTTCATCCATGATAACAACCGAAACGTGGGCTTCCGGCGCCGCCAGGCGCAGGAAGCTCCGGCCGTCCGGACGAGTCTCACAGGCTGGCACCTGTCCTTCCCACGGAAGGATTCGGTCGAAGGCCAGCGCTTGTTCTGCAATGTTGTAATTCATATATTCTCACCTTTCTGGCAGGACCGCCATCGTTTGTATCTTATTTCAGTGCGGCCAGAGCTTTTGTCACCAGCTCCCAGGTACGCTGTACGGAGGAAATGCTCAGTACCTCGTTAACCGTGTGGATCCCTTCCATCTGCGGTCCAAGAGATACGGCATCAATATCGCCCATCTTGGAAGCGAACAGGCCACACTCAAGACCGGCATGGATTCCCTCTACCACAGGATCTTTGCCGTAAAGTTCACGGTAAGTATCCACCAGCACGTCGCGGAGGCGGGAATCTGCCCGGTACTCCCATCCCGGATACGATCCGGTGATTTCTGTAGAACCGCCCAGCAAAACAGCCAAAGCATTCATCTTGTCAATGAGGAACTGTTTCTCATGTTCGATGGCGCTGCGTACCGCGTAGGATAAATCCACAGAAGCTTCATTGGTACGAAGGATTCCCAGATTCAGAGAAGTCTGTACCAGACCATCAATCTCCGGATTCATTCTCTGAATGCCCGCCGGCATATGAAGAAGCGCCTGAATCACTACGGCTGTATCCTTTGCCGTCAGAGTATTCTTTGCTGTTTCTTTATTTCCCGCTGCATCTGCTTCTGCGCCTTTTGCTGCATTTGCCTCATCGGACTCTCTTGAACCTTTTGCCGCATTTGTCCCGCCGGTCACATCTGAACCTTCTCCCATATGCAGCGCCGCATTCGGATCTGTTACCTTATATTCTTCCGCCACAATTGCAAATGTTTCCTGAACTTTGTTTTTTACGTCTTCTGCCTTATCTGCCGGAACCGCGATCTCAGCCTGGCAGGACAGAGCGATGGAATTGTCTTTCTCACCGCCGTTGATGGAGATGATTCTTATATCGTTCATGACACTGTAAAGAAGTCTTCCCATGACCACATTGGCATTGGCACGGCCCTTATCAATCTCCACACCGGAGTGTCCGCCGGAGAATCCGTCAATGGAAATATGCAGAGAAGCCATGGTCACATTTTCCCTCTTATTATATGGAAAATGACAGATTACCGTCGCGCCGCCGGCACAGCTTACCGTAAAGATGCCCTCATCCTCAGAGTCCATGTTTAAGAACAGACGGCCTTTGATATCAGAAACATCCATATAAGCGGCTCCCAGCATACCGATTTCTTCGTCGACAGTGAAGATGGCCTCAATCGGCGGATGCGCCATATCCGGGTCATCGAGAATAGCAAGACTGTAAGCCACGGCGATACCGTCGTCACCACCTAGGGAAGTCCCTCTGGCAGAAATCAAATCCCCGTTGATTTCCAGATCCAATCCGTCTTTTTCCATATCTTTCGGACAATCGGCCGTTTTTACAGCCACCATATCCATATGCCCCTGGAGAATAACCGGCTCTGTGTTCTCATAACCTTTGGAACCGTCTTTCCAGATTACCACGTTGAACTTTTCGTCCTGGCGGTATTTTAAACCTCTCTCTTTGGCAAAATCCACCAGATAATTGCTGATCTGCTCCACATTTCTTGAACCGTGAGGAATGGAACAGATTTCCTCAAAATACTGAAACACCTTTGCAGGTTCCAATGCTGATAATACTCCCATAATGTCCTCCTGTATGTATATAAAGATTTTTTGTCTATATGGCGCCCGCTGGATATGTTTCCGGCAGCCGGGAATATATCCAGCGCCCCTCTTCTCCACCTGCCCCTTTGTGATGTAATTATAAGCAATGGATTTTCATTTGAAAAGGGGGATTCGTTCGTAAAAAAATCCCTTCTCCTGCAAAAAGAGAAGGGATTTTTTATAATCTTCGATTATTTGCTCATTTTCAGGAACATGGCAGCCAGCAGCTTCACTGTATGGACAATCGCCTGTTCCTCAAACGTCTGATAAGACACCTGCGCGCTGTTGTCCGCCTTATCAGAGATAGCACGGATGATCACAAACGGCACCTGATTGAGGATGGCCACTTGCGCCATGGCCGCGCCTTCCATCTCCGCACAGTAACCGCCGAACATCTCGATTAAGTCCTTCTTTTTATCATTATCAGAAATGAACTGATCGCCGGAAACCACTCTTCCCACGAAGCACTGAATCTCCGGATTCACAATCTCGCAGGCTTCCTTTGCCATCTCCACCATCTCCGTGTCCGCCTGAAAAACAGATGTCTCCATATCCGGAATCACACCCCGCTCATAGCCAAGGCCGGTCACATCAAAATCATGCTGCAGGGCATCGCTGGAAATAACGATATCCCCCACGTTGATATCCTTGTACAATCCGCCGGCCACGCCGGTATTGATCACCATATCCACCTCGTAGATATTCACTAGAATCTGTGTACAGATTGCCATATTTACCTTTCCAATGCCGCTTTTTACCACGACTGCCTGCTGATTCCAGAGGGTTCCATGATAAAATGTCATGCCCGCCATAGTCTTAGCCTCGGCATCCTTCATCTGCTGAATCAGAGAGGAAACTTCTTCATCCATCGCACCAATTACACCAATACAAACCATATCTATATCCTCCGTTTTCTTTCTATATGCTGCCTCATTCATGTGTGATTCTCACACTTGTTTTTCTTATGATGTCAGGGACAGGGGCAGTCGACATCCCGTTATCCTTTTATCCTCAACATCTTTTATAAGTATAACATATTTTTTTTACTTGTGTATACCCTCCAAAACACCTTAAAAAATTCGTAACATTTCGTAAAATTTAGCTCTGTGATTTATCCGAAAAAGGTGCTATACTGTTTTCACTAAATATTTCACAGGACAGATAATGATACATTTTCTGCCCAAAACCACATTTCTAAAGCATTTTTTACAGAAGAAAGGGAATAAAATATGTACAGTTACAAAACCAGGGGAACCTGTTCCAGAGAAATACAATTTGATATTGATGATAATAATATCATCAAAGAAGTACATTTTGTCGGCGGATGCATGGGAAACACCACCGGCATCAGCGCTCTCGTAAAGGGAAGAACTGTGGACGAGGTCATCAACGTTTTAAAGGGCATTGACTGCGGAGGAAAGGGAACATCCTGTCCGGACCAGCTCGCCCTCGCCCTTACGGCATATAAACAGCAGGCGCAATAATTTTCAGGAGGCATATTGTATGAAACGTATTCTTTTAACCGGCGGAGGAACTGCCGGACACGTCACCCCTAATATGGCTTTAATTCCGGGACTGAAGGAGGCCGGCTATGATATCCATTATGTCGGCTCTTATAATGGAATTGAGCGGAGATTAATTGAGGATATGGATATCCCTTATCACGGAATATCCTCGGGAAAGCTTCGCCGGTATTTTGATATCAAAAATTTCTCAGACCCTTTCCGGGTGCTGAAAGGATACGCGGAAGCCTCCCGCCTCATAAAGAAACTGAAACCGAACGTCGTCTTTTCCAAGGGCGGTTTTGTGGCCGTTCCGGTCGTTCTGGCAGCAAAAAGGCGGAAAATCCCTGTCATCATTCACGAATCTGATATGACGCCGGGTCTTGCCAACAGACTCTGTATTCCGTCCGCCACCAAAGTGTGCTGCAACTTCCTCGAGACCTTAAAGAATCTTCCGGAAGATAAGGCGGTGTTAAGCGGCTCTCCGATCCGAAAAGAGCTGTTCG
This sequence comes from uncultured Eubacterium sp., assembly GCA_964445535.1. Taxonomy (GTDB): domain Bacteria; phylum Bacillota; class Clostridia; order Lachnospirales; family Lachnospiraceae; genus Anaerobutyricum. The sequence continues at coordinate 15,066 of CAYULX010000038.1, read as the reverse complement.
ACGGCAGCCGGGAAAAGGGACTTCGTCTCTGCGACTTTAAAGGGGAGAAACCTGTTCTCATGACCATGGGCGGTAGCCAGGGCGCCGCTGCCATCAACAAGGCGCTGCGGACCAACCTGGATGCGTTGCTGCAACAGTTTGATATCATTCATCTGTGCGGAAAAGGCAATTATGATGCTTCTCTGGAAGCCAAAGAGGGTTATAAGCAGTTTGAATACGCCAAACGGGAACTGCCGCATCTGTTTGCCATCACAGACCTGATTATCTCCAGAGCCGGCGCCAATGCCATCTGTGAACTTCTGTCTCTCAAGATACCTAACATCCTGATTCCGCTTCCGGCTTCCCAGAGCCGCGGCGACCAGCTTTTAAACGCCGCTTCTTTTGAGAAATCCGGATACAGCTACGTCCTTCATGAAGAAGACATGACCGACGACAGTCTTTTAAAAGCGGTGCAGTATGTTTATGACGAGAGAGAAGAATATAAACAGGCGATGGAAGAGAGCCGTCTCAATGATTCCATCGCCATTATAACGGATTTGATTATTAAGTATTCCCGATAAAAATGCAAACGGGGCTGCTGCAAAATTCCCTTCCTTGCTATTTTGCAGCAGCCCCTGTCTTTTTATATCCTACTGGGTAATGATCAGCCCCTATGACTTCCCTTACAATTCAATCTCAAGTCCCACCGGGCAGTGGTCGGAGCCAAAGATTTCTTTATAGATAAGAGCATCTTTCATCTTCTCTTTGATCCGGTCTGACACCACAAAGTAGTCAATACGCCACCCGGCGTCTTTTTCTCTCGCCCTGAACCGATAGGACCACCAGGAATAGGCTCCTGTTTTATCCGGGTAGAAGTAGCGGAAGCTATCCACAAATCCGGCATCTAGCAGTTCGGAGAACTTATCTCTCTCTTCCTGGGTAAATCCGGCATTCTTTTTATTGGTCTTTGGATTTTTCAGATCAATTTCCTCATGGGCGACGTTCATATCCCCCGTCACAATCACAGGCTTATGGGCATCCAGCTCTTTCAGATAGTCCCGGAAGGCGTCTTCCCACTGCATTCGGTATGGAAGTCTTGCCAGTTCCGACTGAGAATTTGGCGTATACACCGTCACAAAATAGAAGTCTTCATATTCCAGCGTGATGACTCTTCCCTCATGGTCATGTTCATCAATGCCAATACCGTATACCACTTCCAGCGGCTTTTTCTTCGTAAACACTGCGGTGCCGGAGTATCCTTTTTTCTCCGCATAATTCCAGTAACATTCATAGCCTTCCGGGTGAAAATCAATCTGCCCTTCCTGAAGCTTTGTCTCCTGCACACAGAAAATGTCCGCGTCCACTTCTCTGAAATAATCTTCAAATCCTTTTTTCATACAGGCTCGAAGCCCGTTTACATTCCAGGATATCAGTTTCATAATCCTATTCTCCTATCTATCATTTATATTTTCAGCGGTTTCACCCGCCGACAATGTTTCATCTGCACAGCGATATCATCCCTTCCGGAACGCCGACATCCCGCCCGGACTGCTACCGGTATTCCATCTTGATGGAAATATCGTTTCCTTCTACTGTCACATGTCCCACGCTTCCGCAGACCAGCGACATCATCGGCGCCAGATGACCCAGATCTGCGTCCATGATAATCGGAACATTATAATGAGCGAGAACTTCCGTCACTGCTCGGTACTGATCCATTCCCATCAGTTCTTCGCCAAAACAAAGCGGCCGGCCGATGAGAAAGCCCTTTGTATACTTGAACCACCCCGCGTGTTCCAACTGCCAGATGGCTCTCCGGATACTCATGACGTTTAAGTCGCAGGATTCCATAAACCAGATGATTCCGTCTTCTTTATATTTCTCATTGAAAGCTGCAACCTTATCATACTTCGTGCCGCAGAGGGCGACCAGACAGTCCAGACAACCGCCCAGCAGACGTCCTTCCATCTGACAGTCCGCATCCGGAAAACGCCTCAGTATTTTCTTTTCTGTCAGGTTATAAGGTGCCAGCGGATTCTCCTCTGTCTTCAAACCCTCTTTTTCCCAAAGCTCATAGCCGTGTACTTCCTGGGTTCTGCCGGTCAGCAAGCCATAGGCGTCGGTAAGGCTCTCATGCCACGGCTCCATGCCGAAGGCCGCCGCGCAGGGGCCGTAAATGGACGCGGTATCGCAGAGAGTGGTCAGAAGAAAAGTGAGATTGGTGTTATCGGAATATCCCATGAACCATTTCGGTTCCGCCTGGCGGATACTGTCAAAATCCACATAATCAAGGATACCGCACATAAGCTCTCCGCCGCCGCAGGATATGAGTACATCATTCTCCCGGGAAATGTACCACTGGCTAAATTCTTCCGCACATTTTTCCGGTGTACTGCTGATACCGATGCCGCTGCCCTCATACGCATTTGGCCCACAATGCAAACTGTATCCTTTTTGTACCCAAATCTCCGCAGAATGGTCAAATGCTGTCTTATATGGTTCGATATTGCACCCGAAAGATGGCGCCACAAAACCTATTGTTCCTTTTTCAGGCAGAAATTTACCATATTTCATCGTTTTTTCTCCTCTCTATGTTTATTACGGTTATTCCATGATGCCATCCACCGCATCCAGGAAGGCCGCGCGCAGTCCCGCTCTCTCCAGGGCATTGACACCGCGGATGGTTGTCCCCGCCGGAGAGCATACATTATCTTTCAATACGCCCGGATGATCACCAGTTTCAAGCTGTAATTTCGCGCTGCCAAGAATCATCTGTGACACCAGCGCGTAAGCCTGCGCCCTCGGCACACCGTATTTTACGCCGGCGTCTCCCAGCGCCTCAATGACCAAATCGATAAAAGCCGGACCGCAGCCGGTCAGCGTTCCCGCAATACCCATCAGATGTGTCGGTATCTCTTCCACAAGACCCAGCATGGAAAAAATACCCATCAACTGTTTTCTTTCCTGCGGCTCCAGAGAATTGGTCTCCTCAAACAGTAAAACGCCCTCGCCCACCATGGCAGGCGTATTTGGCATGATAAATTGAATCCGGGTAGTCTCATTCAGCAGCGGTTTATATTTGGCGTAATCCCATCCGGCGGCGACAGACAGCAACGCCTTTCCGGCCAGTTTATCTTTGTACTCTGCCAGCACTCCCTCAATCTGATACGGCTTACACGCCATTACAAGAGTATCTGTCTTCCGCAGAAGACCTTCCATGCTCCCGCAAGGCACAAACCCGATAGCCTGTGCGGTTTTCTCCAGTTTCGCCTGATTCGGCGCGTAAGCATAAATATCGCTGCCGCTGACTTTACCGCTGTTGATAATGCCTTCCGCAATGGCTTTTGCCATATTTCCCATCCCGATGAATCCTAATTTGTCCATGCTGCTGTCCTCCTAAATCTATAAATTACATACTCCCTTTTTATTAATTATCACATCTTTTGTCTAATCTATCGTTCCCGTCGCCGCAGGCTAATATTAAGTATATCGTTACTGTTCACTCAGCGACCAGTAACAGTGTATCACAGAAAAAAAATTTTGTCCCCTTTATTGTAGAAAAAATTCTTCCGTGGTATGCTATATGACAGCAACGCCGTAACAGGCGCCAAAAAGCATATATAATGGAAAATAATATTATGACAAATGTATCAGATAAAACCATTGCCGGACAGGCGGCCGGCTTTTCCAGCCAAAAACTTGATATTCTATGGGAACCCGCCGGACAGGGAGTCCGCATTCTCCGGGTATACGGCGAACATCCGGTAGTGAATTTGCCGGAAACCATTGACGGGCAGCCTGTAACGGAAATCGGCGCTTACTGTTTTTCCCGCTCTGAGCCCCGGCTACCGGAGCAGTATTTTCATTTTTATATGAATACCGCTTTCACAAGTTCCAGACAGCTTTTCTGTCTCAGTGGTTCTTCGGTGGAAGCCATCTGGCTTCCGGCTTCGGTCACAACCCTTCATAACGCCGCTTTTTATAACTGCCGAAACCTTCACACCCTCTCCGTGGACGCCGGTATTCAGTCCATCGGAAGCGATGAATTTATGAATTGTACCAGCCTTTCCCGGCTGATTATGCGATGCAAGGATACCGAAGCCGGAGGACTTCCCCTCCTGCTGGAGCGTTATGCGGAAAATCTGCTTGTTCTGTTCGTACCTGAAGTGAACCATGCTGTAAGTACCGTTTCAGCACAAAATGCTGACAACGCGACTTTTCTCCCCGCGCCGGCCGACATCTCTGCCGCTTTGTTCTTTCCGGAATACTATGAATGGCTGGATGAGATTTCTCCGGCACATATTTTCAGCCGGAGTATTCATGGAGAAGGCTTCCGTATGAGGAAATGTTTTGAGAATGGACGAATTAATTATGAAAAATACGATCTATGTTTTGAAAATGCCTTAAAGGTGGAATCGGATGAATCCCTCTGCCGCATTGCTGTCACCCGGCTGCGCTGGCCGGGCGGACTGAAAGAAACCGCAGAATCACTCTATACAGACGCTCTCAAAACACGCCTGTCCACAGCCATCTCCATAGCCATACGGGAACAGAATTTATCTTTGCTTCTGTTTCTTTGCCGGTATTTTTCTGCCGGAGATTACAGCCAGGCCATCTCCGCCTGCGTGGAAACGGACTGGGGCGAGGGGAGCGCCCGGCTTATGGAAGAAAAACATCAAAGTGGAAGCTTTGCCGGGAAAAGTTTTTCTTTTGACGATTTTGATGATTTTGACGATTAGAAAGAGAAAATTATGGCACACAGACAGACACAGACCGAATGGGAGAACGAAATGTGCTCGCAGATTCTGGATGTAATCCGAAGCGAACTTTACCTTGACTTCCGGTACCTGGATATGGCGCTTTCCGCCCTCACCTGGTCTGCAAACGAACAAATTCATACCTTTGCCACGGACGGCCGTTTCCTGTTTTTCTCCCGAGAGCAGATTCTTCGGGTATTCCGAAATAATACGCTCTTTTTAAACCGCGCCTATCTTCACAGTGTCCTTCACTGTATTTTCCGCCATCTCTGGATGCGGGGAAACCGGGAACCGGTACTCTGGAATCTTGCCTGTGACATTGCGGTGGAATGGACCATTGATTCCTTCGATAAACATTCCACCCGGCGGACTTTGTCGCTGCGGAGGATGAATTATTATGCACATTTAAAGGAAGAGCATATCCCTGTCACCGCGGCCGCCATCTATCACGACCTGCTTTTCATCACCGATTATGAAGAACAGGCGGCTTTGCAGTTTGAATTTTACACGGACGACCATCGTTTCTGGCCGAAAGATCCATCCCAGTCCCCTTCCTCTGCCCGGGTAGGAGAAAACTGGGAAAAAATCGGGCGCCTTGTCTCAAAAGAGATGGATCTGAAGGGCCAGCAGGACGGGGACGTCCGCTCCTCTGTCCAGACGCAGATTACCCAGGGCAAATCCCGGCGTTCCTACCGGGAATTTCTCAGGAAATTCACCGTGCTGAAAGAAGAACTGCAATGCGATTATGACGAGTTTGATCTAAACTATTACACCTACGGGCTCCGGCTGTATAAAAATATGCCCCTGATTGAACCTCTGGAAAGTAAGGAGATCATGAAAATATTTGAATTTGTCATTGTCATTGATACCAGCTATTCCACCAACGGTCCTCTGGCAAAACGGTTTCTGGAGGAAACTTTCCAGATTATCCGTCAGCGGGACAGCTTTTTCAGAAAGAGTCATATCCGGATCATTCAGTGCGACAATCAGGTGCACGCGGATACTATGATTCAATCCCGGGAAGACATTGACCGGCTGCTTCAAAACTTTTCCCTCATCGGAGGGGGCGGCACCGACTTTCGCCCGGCTTTTGCCTATGTGAACCATCTGCTGGACGAAGGCGTCTTTCATAACCTGCGGGGTCTGCTTTATTTCACCGATGGAAAAGGGATTTATCCGTCAAAGCGTCCGCCTTATGAGACCGCATTTGTGTTCATCAATCATCCGGCATACGGCAAAAATGTCCCGGCTCCCGGCGAAGCCGCAGAAGTCTCCTCGTGGACTGACGACGTTCCGATTGACGATATCCCAGAGGTTCCTCCCTGGGCCATGCGTATTCATCTGGATGAGGATGAACTGAATTAACGTTACATTTTCTATAAAATATATTTTAAAGGATCGATTCCCATGAACATAAAAAAAGCAAAAGAAGATATCAAAAACACCGTCCGGGCATATCTGGACAAAGACGAGTATGGAGAATACCGTATTCCGGAAGTCCGTCAGCGTCCCATCCTTCTGATGGGACCTCCCGGCATCGGCAAAACACAGATTATGCAGCAGATTGCAAAGGAATGTAATATCGGCCTCATTGCCTACACCATCACCCATCACACGAGACAGAGCGCTGTGGGCCTGCCTTTTATCAAGGAAGATGTCTTTGACGGCGTTACCCGCTCTGTCACCGAGTACACCATGAGCGAAATTATCAGCAGCATTTACCGCTATATGGAAGAGACCGGAAAGAAAGAAGGCATCCTTTTTATCGACGAGATCAACTGTGTTTCCGAGACGCTGGCTCCGACCATGCTGCAATTCCTCCAGTGCAAAACTTTCGGCAATCAGGCGGTTCCTAAGGGCTGGATTATTACCGCTGCGGGAAATCCGCCGAAATATAATAAAAGTGTCCGGGACTTTGATTTCGTGACTCTGGACAGAGTCCGCAAGATTGACATTGAGGCGGATCTGGAAGCTTTCCGAAGCTACGCCCGCACCAGACACATTCATCCGTTCATTTTAAGCTATCTGGAGCTGCGCCCGCAGAACTTCTACCGGACAGAAAACGATGTGGACGGGATGCAGTTTGTGACGGCAAGGGGATGGGAAGATTTAAGTTATCTGATCTATTCTTATGAGCAGTTGTCCATCCCTGTGGACGAAGATATCATTCATCAGTTCCTTCAGCATGAGGACATCGCCAAGGACGTGGCCGCCTACTACGATCTGTATCAGAAATACCGGGACGAGTACGACATCAGCCGGATTCTCACCGGAGAGGTAAAGAGTTCCGTCTTCGAACGGCTCTTCCGGGCTTCCTTCGACGAACGGCTGAGCTGCGTGGAACTGCTCACCGGAGGTCTTCACAACTATATCGCCGCCGCCATGGAAAAAGACCGGATTACCACAGAATGTTATGACTTTTTAAAACAATATCGAAAAGGCTTGAGTGCTCTGCAGGCTGACACGGCCTTCCATCTGTGGCGGCAAATGCTTTCAGAGAGGGACGATGCATTTGTTCTCACTGAAAAAACCGGACTGGTATCACCGGAAGACAAAAAGCTGCACCTTGAAGTGATGCAGCTTCTCAAAGACTGGACGCCGGATACCGTTGCTGCCCCAAAGGAAGCCTTCCGACAGGTCAAAGCAGGTTTCGACCGTCTCTGCGGGCAGCGCAGTGACGCCATCCAGATGGCCACAAAAGCCCTGGATTACAGCTTCACTTTCATGGAAGACGCCTTCGGCGAAGGACAGGAAATGGTTATTTTTGTTACCGAGCTTACCATGGATTCGGAAATTTCCGCTTTCATCACAGAAAATGGCTGTGAGAAATATTTCCAGTACAATAAAACCCTCCTGGTCGGCAGCCGCCGGGCAGCCATCTTAAAGGAGTTGAACCGGGATGATATCTATTCTGACGCTTCGGCGTACGAGTTCTGAAATAAGATTATAAATCGAAAGAATGATACAATCATAGATTGATAAAATATTTTATATCCCCGCAAACATATTGCATCCCACGAAGGAGATGGCTGCGGAAAGAATAATCTTCCACAACAGATGTACATCTTTCTTTTTTTGTTCCATGGCAAAGACCAGGGCGATGACAATCAGCGTGATGACGGAAAGAATCGTCATTGTCAGTCCGCCTCCGGTAATCTCCAGAATGCCGGAGAGATAAAGAGACAGCGCCACATTTAAGAGTAATCCGGAGATAATCGGACGGATAAAATGTTTCACTACGGCGAAAATACGCAGGTTTTCATATTTATCGTAAATCATCCGGACGACGATCACAATGGCACCGGACGCCGCCACACTGCATGCAAAGCCGCAGATTGCCATGAAAAGTCCTATGGCTACGGAACCGCTCTGCTCAAATCCCATGACATAGCCGCAGCCGGAGAGAATCTTACACAGAATGGAACCTGGCAACGCATTGGCCACCGATACGATACTCCCGTAAAAATCCTGATAACTGATCATACCGCTGTCCACAAACATACCCTGTGCCACAGACAGATAGGCGTCTCCGCCTCCGAAGGAAAGTACGGAGGACAAGAAACCGTCTCCGATGTATATGGCAACTCCCGGCAGAGATATGATGGCCGGAAAGGAAAAAATTATGGTGAACAAGCCCCAGCATATAAGAGAGACGATCAGATCCTTTCCGGCAAAGGCCCGTTTTTGCGAGCTGTCCATGAGACTCTGTACCATGCCGATGATGGAAAGAATAAGCATCAGTCCCACCAGAAATGGCTGAAGCATTTCCGGAATCAGATGTGATTCTCCTGCACACAGAAAATACAGGAGGGCGATGATAAGCGCCGGAATTGCCCTCTTCTTGTCTCTCGGCTGTCCCTTTGTAAAAAGGATGACAAAAAAGGCTGCTCCCAGTATCTGTATGGTGGAAACGCCAAAAATCGGCGTGATCGACAATCCGAGAATCTGATAGATGCCCGATTCTCCGGAGAGGAGAAATACTGCCATCATGATGACAAAATACAAAATCCCTTCGTTTTTATCTTTTGCCTGCTGTAAAGTTCCTGTACAATATTTAATCAGTGTGAGAATGATGTAGGCGGAGATACCCACCGCCAGATAGCTGATCTGCGTTTTCAGCATCGCTCCCGCACTGGAGAAGATTACCAGAAATAATACCGTAAGAAACGCTCCCGGGAATGCCATGGCGGACGCGGCGGCCATCATTCCTCTGTTACCGTCCGTCTGATATCCGATTCCACTGGCAATCTCCACCGGAAGCGCACCCGGCGTAATACTGGCAATCATTACTTCGTTGTTAAATTGTTCTTCTGTTACGACCTTGTTCTTTTCTACAATTTCTTCTTCTATAACAGGAATGAGGGCGGTACCGCCCCCAAATCCTATAAAACCGATTTTTAACATGGTCGTAATCATTGACATAAATTTCTTCGTGTTCATCATTGTTGCCTCATACATTAAATTACTGCTGTTGATCTTTTCCAGAAATGTGACGAATCTTTCTTTTCAATCTGTAAAAGATAACATCCTCTCTCAGATCCTTAATCATCTTTTCAAGCTCTTTCCTTGTCTGTTTATCTCTGTCGCTGGCCTCTTTCCGGATTTCAGCATTTTCTCTCTTCAAGTCAACAATCTCATTTTTCAGAAGAAGATTTTCTGTACGCAGGGCATGAATCCTGTTGTCTGTCGTCTCAATCTTGCGGGTCGTCTCAGCCATATCTTCGATATCTTTATGCTGGTTTAATACCACCTCACTGACCGTCTCAAACTTCTCTTCTTCCTTCGATGTAATGCCACGGGCTGCCTGCTTTTTTTTCTTCTCCAGCTCGAACTCTTCCGCATACTGCTTCACAGCCTCAATTCTGCTCTCTTTCAGCCGATTCATATCCTGCGTCATTTTATCGATACGCTCCTGTTGTCTCACAACGACATCGGCAAAAAAGCGAATAATATCTTCGTACATAAAACGATTTTGCGGCGTCCAGCACTCTCCTTCTTTTATCTTCGTATTGAACAGCGGGTCGTCCTGTCCCAGATATTCTTTTGCAATTGCCTGATTACTTTTCTCATATCGTTTCAGAAATGCGGTAAGTTCCTCTTTGGAAAACATGGTAAAATTATTCTCTGCGTCTTTTAATTCCTCGCAGGTCATGGCGGCATTTCTCATGAAAGCGACAACTCTCGGATTATCCGGCAGCACAGAATTCACAATCCGCATAATCTCCTGACTGTTTCCGGTAAGAGACTTGTTCGCTTCTGCTTCCGTTATCTGATATTCATCCTTATATTCCAATCCAATTGCCTCCAAAAAATCAGAAAAAATAGTGTTTCCGTTTCCTTTAAATTTATCCCGCTCAAACACACGGACGATGATGTTTTCTTTTCCGATAACCGCGGCGATTTTTTCCAGATGGTTATAATAATTGAGCACAATCCGCCGGGTTTTTTTCTTGAAAGAAAGCCATTTGATGCAGGCGTTGGTATTCCATCCTTCTTTCACCTGCTGGCTGAGCCAGGAATTGGCCAGACCGTCCTGTCGCCTCAAATATACAATTACCTTGATATCATATCCGTGTTCCTTCGCGTCGGCCTTGATCTTCTCCCAGAATTCAAACTTTGAACCGAGGGAAGCATGCCAGATATTTTCATCGGAAAGAATAACGTTGGGGTATTTTTCAAATTCTCCGTGAACCATGGCAAGACCTCTTTCCCACAGTTCTTCTTCCATTTCCACGTTCTCTGTCTTGTCGGGATAAAAAACTCTTCCCACGAGAAAATGTCCGTTTCTCCGGTGGGCCACATGGGGATATACGAAATCCAACAACGGATAACTGTATCCTTTTTCCCGGAAACGTTCCTGATTCTCCACAAAAAACATTTGAATGGACGTAGTTGCCGTCTTAGGCGTTCCCATGTGTATATACAGTGTTGGCATTAAATCTGTCCCTCAATCTGTTTCAGAAGCGCGTCCACACAGTCCTCCAAAGGCATAGCGCTGGTATCAATGGTCACATCCGGATGCTCCGGCACTTCATACGGGCTGGAAATTCCGGTAAAGTTCGGAATCTCACCGGCTCTCGCCTTCTTATATAATCCTTTCACATCCCGTTTCTCACACTCTTCTAGAGGGGTGTTTACATATACTTCGATGAAGCTGTCTTCGCCGATAATTTCCTTTGCCTTTCTTCTGTCTCTCACATAAGGGGAGATGAAGGAAGTGATGACGATCAATCCGGCGTCGTTCATCAGTTTTGCCACCTCGGAAATACGACGGATATTCTCGATTCGGTCTGCTTCTTTGAAACCAAGGTTCTTGTTCAGTCCCATACGAACGTTATCGCCATCCAGAAGCATGGTGTGCTTGCCGAGGACTGCCAGACGTTTCTCCAGCTCGTTGGCCAGAGTGGACTTTCCGGAACCGGACAAACCGGTCATCCAGATGGTCTTAGGCTGCTGGCTCTTCTGCTGTGCGCGGAATTCTCTTGTAATGTCCATCTCATGCCAGGTCAGGTTGTCGGTACGACGCAGAGAATGCATCACAACGCCGCAGGCGGAAGTCATATTTGTGATACGGTCGATGAGAATCAGACAACCCAGCGCCTGATTTTTCTTGAATTTATCAAATACAATCTTATCGGAAACGGAGATATCGCACACAGCAATCTCATTCTTGTAAATGGTATCGGCGTGTACTTCATTTCCTGTATTGACATCAATCTTATATTTAATGTTCATGACAACGGCCGGAACCATCTTTGTGCCAAGCTTTAAAAGATAGTTCTTTCCGGCAACCAGATAGGAGTCATCCATCCAGAGCAACTCTGCTGTGAACAGATTGCCAACAACCGGTTTTGTATCTTTCGCCAGCACACAGCCTCTGGATACGTCCACTTCTCTATCAAGGGAGATCGTAACGGCGTGGCCGGAATCGGAAGTCTCCACTTCTTTTCCGCTCTCGATGATTCCTTTTACCACAGCCTTCTCATTGGAAGGAAGGGCGGTAATCTCATCGCCGATACTGATCTCTCCGGTCTCAATCTGTCCCTGGAATCCACGGAAAGTATGGTCCGGACGGCATACACGCTGCACCGGCATGGTAAATCCTGTCTCAGAAGGATTCTCATGGACATCGATATTCTCCAGATAGGTAAGAAGGGACTCACCTTTATACCATGGCATATGGCTGGATTTTACCGTAACGTTGTCGCCCTCTGTGGCGGAAACCGGAAGAATCTTGATGGAATTGTAATCATATTCTCCCATCATCATCTTGATTTCCTTCTGAATCTTATCAAAACGGGTCTCATCATAATGGATCAAGTCCATCTTGTTCACTGCGAACACGAAATGTTTGATACCCATGAGAGAACAGATTCTAGTATGTCTTCTGGTCTGCACCAGAACGCCTTGGGTGGCGTCCACAAGAATAACAGCCAAATCCGCGAAAGAAGCTCCCACCGCCATGTTTCTCGTATATTCTTCATGTCCCGGCGTATCCGCCACGATGAAGGACCGGTGTTCCGTGGTGAAATAGCGGTATGCCACGTCGATGGTGATTCCCTGCTCTCTCTCCGCCATTAGGCCGTCCAGCAGAAGGGAATAATCAATGGCTCCTCCTCTGGAACCCACCTTGCTGTCCAGCTCCAGCGCTTTTTCCTGGTCTGCGAATAACAGCTTGGCATCATAAAGCATATGTCCGATTAAGGTGGACTTACCGTCGTCCACACTTCCACAGGTAATAAATTTAAGAAGACTATTCATTTTAGAAGTAACCCTCCCTCTTTCTCTTTTCCATGCTGGCTGCTCCGCCATCACTGTCGATGACACGACTGGTACGTTCTGACGATACAGCGCTCAGAGTTTCGTCGATGATGGCGTCCAGAGTATCTGCGGTACTCTCAATGCCTCCGGTCAGCGGATAACATCCAAGGGTACGGAAACGAATGCTTCCATTCTCGATTTTCTCGCCCTCTTTTAAGCGCATTCTGTCGTCATCCACCATGATGATGTTGCCGTCTCTTCTCACAAACGGACGGTCTGCCGCAAAGTACAACGGTACAATCTCAATATTTTCCCGCTTGATATACTGCCAGATGTCTGACTCCGTCCAGTTGGAAATCGGAAATACACGCATTTCCTCGCCCTGGTGAATCTGCGTATTATAAAGCTTCCACATCTCCGGACGCTGATTCTTCGGATCCCAGGCATGGCTGGAATTACGGAAGGAGAAGATACGCTCCTTGGCACGGGACTTCTCCTCATCTCTTCGTCCGCCGCCGAAAGCTGCGGTAAATCCATACTTATCCAGAGCCTGCTTTAATGCCTGCGTCTTCATGATATCGGTATAGGCAGCACCGTGGTCAAACGGGTTGATTCCCTGTTTTACCCCTTCTTCATTGATATATTCGATCATATCAAGACCATATTTCTTTGCTGTTTTATCCCGGAACTCAATCATTTCCTTAAACTTCCATGTGGTATTCACATGAAGAAATGGAAACGGCGGTTTTTCCGGATAAAACGCCTTCAATGCCAGATGCAGCATTACAGAAGAATCTTTTCCGATGGAATACAGCATTACCGGTTTTTCACATTCTGCTACAACCTCACGCATGATGTATATCGCTTCCGCTTCCAGCGCATCAAGATGTGTCATATCACTCATGAATCATACTCCTATTCTATAAATTTTGGCGTCAGAATACCTAAGAATGCCTGTACCTGCATACGGCATACGGCATCAGACAGTCTTTAATAGTGAAAATATATAATAACAGAGCACAGGTAATTAGCCCCTGTCTCTGGCATTAACACACTATACTACTATTTATTGCACGTTAATTTATTATATATTCAAACCTTGGAAACTGCAAGAAAAATCGAGCATATCCGACCAGGATACAAGAAAAAGGCGGCCTCTATATACTTTTCGTATTAGCTTCCGCCTTTTTTCTCTATAATCTTCTCCTTAAATTTACGAGAATATGTTTTTATTTATTTGCCGCATTAAACTCTCGGCACGCCTCATAGTATGCATTGAGGTTTTCTTTTGTTACCATCGGCGCCAGGTCGCATCCTGAGGATAACACGAAATGAGGATATGGCTTCATATCATTTAACAATTTTGTGGTCTGCTCCTTGATGGATTCCGGTGTTCCGGTGAAAAATGCGGTGGATGGATCTATATTTCCAAAAACCAGTATATCAGCCGGAATCTGTGGAAGAATATCTTTCATATCTACGGAATTGCCATAATGATGACCTTTGCATCCTGTACTGTACATGGATTTTACAGAGTTTTTCACCTGTCCGCAGTCATGAAGAATCAGGAAGAAATAATCATCCTGCACGGCTTCCACCAGCTTTTTCACATAGACAGATGAAAATTCATCAAGCTGTTCCGGCGCCAGAAGTCCGGCTGTCGGCTCAGCAACAAAAATACCGTTGGCTCCCGCCGCCTTATATTCCTTTGCTCTGGCAATGAGGAATTGTGTGGCTTTCTCCAGAAGTTTGTGCATAGCCTCCGGCTCCATCATGGTCATCATAAGGCCGTTGGATACTTCCATCAGATTCGCTGCCAGGGAATATGGACCCAGCATACCGCCAAAAATCGGACGGTCTGTAATCAACTCCTGTGCTTTTTTTACTGCATCTGTAAAAACATCGACTCTTCCGCTGTGGATAGATGGTACCTGAAGTGCTTCGATATCCTCCACGGTTTCCACCACATGCTCAATGATAGACGGAACCTGCTGCTCGCTGTACTCTACTTTTCCTCCAAAAGCTTCCGTATCCACAGTCAAATCCATTCCCGTCACTGCTGCTATGGTATCCGGGTACTGGTCAATGACTGCCCTCATGGTTTTGGCAATATTTTCGGCGCTACTTACGGATTCCGTCACTGTCAGTCCCACCGATTCCACACATGGGAAATATAATACCGGCAGGTTTTTCACTTCTTTTGCGTCAATAATGTTCTGCGCCCACTGCTGCATGTTAATTTTCATTATGATTCCTCCTACTTCTTATTTATAACTTCTCGGAATCTTCAGCCCTGATTTTATAAGGCTTTCTGACCCCTATCTCAAAAAAATCACCCACTTTTTTTAAAAAAACACTTGACAAATCGCTCAAAATTTGCGGCGAAGCCGATTGATTATATTTTATTTCAATCGACTGGAGGCGATTTCTTTGTTACCTTGTAATCCTGGCGGCCATGCCGCCTATCAGGATACTTTCGTATCCGATTTCCTTAAGTTTTATCCTGATCCCTTCGTGCTTCCCAAAAGCACTTGGGATTATATCGTACAGTTCTGGTATCTGGATCTTT
>CAYULX010000037.1:0-24089 GCA_964445535.1 uncultured Eubacterium sp. | reverse complement strand
CCCTGACGGGGGACGCCCTCCGGGAGTAAAACCGCATTGGCGATAGGATAGCATTTTCAATATTGCGTAGATGAAGGATATATTTTTAAAAATCCAATGGATAAAATCAAAAAACAAAAAGAACCAATCATCTGCATCGAGACATTTATAAGAAATTCCGAGCTTTGTAATTTACTTGTGACCGACATAAGAGATACTCATATTCACATTGTTGGAAAAGGAAATAAAGTAAGATATGTACCAATCACCCCAACAATCAATAAATGCCTAATACGATATTCTCGTGTGAGAGAAGAATATATAAAAGATAAAATTGCTTATCAGACAGAATATTTACTCTTATCTCAAAAGGGGAGGCGTTTAACACCAGAAGCCATGGAACACATCTTAAAAAGAGCAGGAGAAGCCGCTGGTGTGAGGGAACACATTCGTGTTAGCCCGCATACCTGTCGTCATTATTATGCGCAGGCTCAATTGAAAAATGGATGTGATTTATACACTCTTTCCAAACTTCTTGGGCATAGAAAGATAGATACGACAAAAAGGTATCTCCAATCCATGCACGACGAAGATTTAATGAAAGTAGCTTTGAAGACTTCTCCGTTGAGTAATTTGTAAATATCTGGTATTTTTAAAGGGGTGCTACACAAAGCGTATCCCCTTTTTAATTATAAATATGATAGCGATTTCAATAATAATACATATTTTCTTAAGGAAACTCTGATTTAATCAATGTTCAGTCTACCCATTTGTCACCATATACTGTATAATGATGTTGGGGGCGCAACTAATTATATAGTTTCGACCACAACAGTCTAACCTGTGGAAAAGGTAAAGAATGACTATGACAATATTAATAGTAGGAGAGAAGAGTATGGTAAAAAAAGTAGGAAGAGGTATTTTAAGTGTTTTACTGGTGACAACCCTTGCCTTGGGACTGGTTCCGACAGAAGGCGGAAAATTCGTTTT
The DNA here is from genome assembly GCA_964445535.1 of uncultured Eubacterium sp. Classification (GTDB taxonomy): domain Bacteria; phylum Bacillota; class Clostridia; order Lachnospirales; family Lachnospiraceae; genus Anaerobutyricum. Next base: position 23,120 of record CAYULX010000037.1, on the reverse strand, counting down.
GGAAAAAATGGGTGCCTGGATCGAAGTGCAGGCAGAGGGAACAATTGTGGATAGCGGCACCTGTGGGAATAACTTGACATGGGTTTTGACGAAAGACGGTACGCTGACCATTTCCGGAAAAGGGAAGATGGAGGATTGGCCTGACAGGGGTAATTCACCTTGGTATGATGTAAGAAAGGCAATTAAAAAAATAATTATTACCGATGGAGTGACAACCATAGGAAACTGGGCATTTTATTTTTGCAGCAGCTTGACAGAGGTTAGTATCCCAGATAGTGTGACATCCATAGGAGAGAGTGCATTTTATTTTTGCAACAGTTTAAAAGAAATCAATATTCCAGATGGTGTGACATCTATAGGGGAGAGTGCATTTTATAACTGCTACAGTTTAAAAGAAGTCAATATTCCAGATGGTGTGACATCTATAGGAACTACAACATTTACTTGTTGCTATAGTCTGACAAAGATTAATATCCCAGACAGTGTAACCTCCATTGGATCCTCTGCATTTATTTCTTGCAGTAGTTTGAAAAAGATAACGATTGGCAAAAATGTGACCAGTATTGGCGATAATGCTTTTTCTAACTGCACCTCTCTTAAAAAAGTCGTCATACCGGCAAAAGTAAAAAAGATTGGGCGAAAAGCATTCTATAATTGCACGAACCTGCGTTCTCTGACCATTAGGACAAAGAAACTCACAGCAAAGACAGTGGGGAGCGAGGTGTTCGGCAAATACTCCTATAGGAAGTTCTATTCTAAAAAAGTGACTGTAACAGTGCCGAAGGAAAAATATAAAACATACAAAAAGTTATTAAAAAAGAAAGGCTTATCGGCAAAGACGCTATCGGTAAAGGTGCGGTTTAAGAAATTAAAATAATTTTCCCAAACAGAGAGAAGAAATGGGATGTATCCGGAAAGGATGCCGGAATAACAAAATCTCTCTGGCACATCAAGAGTAAATGCAGGGCTCCATAAATAGAGCCGCTCTTGACATGCCATCGGATTCTTGTTATATATAAATCACGGGAGTAAATGGAATTTTTTGCCATTTACTCCCAGACAATTATCATAGAAGACCGATTTGCAGAGAAAATTTCACACCGTCCTTATTATCCACACTATTGAAATGGATATTTTTCATTAATATCATTTCATGGAACTTATTTCTTCTGATCATTTATTAATGCAACAATATTCATTGCGGGGAGTACAATCGGACTCATTCCCGGCTGTGTAGTAATAATAGAAATGTAACTTCTTATATAAGGAAACATGATTGCAATCGTATTTTTTTCTAAAATATCTTTATTTTCTTGATTTGTACTGAATATCGCCCTCCCTTTTACATTAACATAAACATTTTCTTCCTGATCTGACACAGTTGTTATTAAAACGACTTCATATTGATTTTCATCATTTTTTGTTAATATATGTTCCACTTGTACCCCTAATTCTAAATTATCTAATGGAACATCTTTTTTTCTAAAAGTACTTTCCATAATTTCAATTTTGTTTAAAATAAGAGGGCTATTATATTTAGAAATCACTTTCATCTCTTTCTCCTAACATGCAATAGCAAAATCGTCCGGTAAATAAAATTCCTGGGCGTCTATGTTTGTATCCATTTTTACATTTGGATAGTCGAAATAGATTTGTTTAGGTACAAAAATCTGTCTGATATCTTCTTCTGTAATTGAGCGAATATCGTTTCCTTCTCTCAGCATAGGTTCTTTCGCAGTCTTGCTTAATTCAACATTATATTTTTTACATAATGAAAGAAATAATTCTTTATCAAACATTATATCACCTCATCTTCTTCATTATATATCATCTTTGTTGATGTAATACATACTTTTTTAGAAGCGCAAATTTGTCTTTCTTTAAACCTTATTCCAATAATATTCATTAATTTCTTTTGTTTTTCTTTTTCTAACGGACTCCTTTTTATAGTATAACCTGCTATATCTTTTTGAAAAGTTGAGATAATAACAGAAATGCCATTTTTGTATTTATAATAATCAAAATAAACTGCTCTGAATTTTTTACTTTCAAATATTGGCATTGTGCCACCACATGTTTTTTTTATTTCTTCCCAGTCATTAAGTAACTCTGAAAGAAAACTATCCAATTGATGGTTATCATCCAAGTCTAACACTTCATCATCTGGTGCTTCAATAACTGACTGAAAAATAACCTTACCGCAATTGCCATTTTGATCAGAAATCGTTCCAGCCCACCATAAAGCTTTTTCATAATCATCAAAAAAATAAACACCTTGTCCTAACCAATGATCGCTTCTATATTTACATTTAGCTGGATCAAAACCTTCTGTTTCTATACTATATTTATATTTTGAGCAGGTTCCATGATATCCTATTTCTTTCATTTTCCACTCTTTTCCAACTGAAACGTATATCCTAATCTCTATGATAATTATAAAAAATTTATTTAATTATACTGTATTAATTATTTTATACTATAAAGATTTTCCATATCCTATTTTATGTGCAATTATAACATATTCATTTGAATTTTTCCATATTCTCTTTATACATAAACAATATTCTTCGTAACAGTTCAGCCTTCCGGCCGAACCACGGACTATACACCGGCTAGAAAATAGCTGGTGTGCCCATAAATAAACCGCGGAGAGAAAAGCCGATTCTTATGGGAATCTCGTCTTTTTCTATTAGTCCGCCATGCGACTGAAAGAGCAAAAAAATCGTCGAAAAAGAATGACGAGGTTGTTCCGCAATGATATAATGCTTATGAGATGCCGGGAAATGCAATGGAAATGAAGAAAATATATGGGGATGCGGTGCGGGAGGCAAATCCTCTCTATGCTTAGGATGACCGTGCTTAAGATGACTATGTTTAGGTTCACTGTGCTTAGGTCGAGATGAAAACGGTTGCATTGGATGTCAAAAGATAGTATACTGTTTTCGTATCTATATTATTTTCTATGCTATATTTCAGCATAATCTTATCAGAAAAGAGGCATCATTTTCCGGAACAGATGCCCATGAATTAAAGGAGTGAACATAAAACTGTGGATATCAGTGACAGTTTTCAATTTATCGTACTTGTGATTCTTTTGATGCTTTCCGCGTTTTTCTCATCCAATGAGACAGCGCTCATGTCTGTGAGCAAGATTCGTCTTCGTTCTCTCGCAGAGGCGGGGAACAAAAGAGCAGCTCTCGTTCTTGATACAACGGAGAACCATACGTCGAAGATGTTAAGCGCTATTCTTATTGGTAATAATATCGTGAATCTTTCTGCGTCTGCCATCTCTGCATCGCTGGCGTATGTGCTTGGCAGCTATATGGTAAGTATTGCTACCGCGGTGCTTACCCTTGCGATTCTTGTATTCGGTGAGGTTACGCCGAAGAATTATGCCACGATCAATGCCGAGAAGATCGCGCTTCGGTATATTGTGATCATCCGCGCGTTTATGACAGTAATGACCCCTGTGATTTTTATTCTCAATCTTTTTTGCAGGGCGATCATGTTTCTGCTTCGCGTGGATCCGACGGCGGTGAATAAGACTATGACAGAGGATGAGCTCCGGACGATTGTGGATGTGAGTCATGAGGATGGCGTTATTGAAACGGAAGAAAAGGAAATGATCTACAATGTGTTCGATCTGGGTGACGCCAAGGCGAAAGATATCATGGTTCCCATGGTTCATGTCACATTTGCAGAAGTCAATAATACATACGAGGAACTGATTGAGATATTTCGGGAGGACAAGTTTACACGTCTTCCGGTTTATGAGGGCAGCCAGGATAACATTGTCGGTATCATTAATATGAAGGATTTGCTTCTCTATGACCGCGATGAGAATTTCCAGATCAGAGATATCATGCGGAAACCGCATTTTACCTATGAATATAAAAGTATTTCTGAGTTGCTGGTGGAAATGCGTGAATCCACATTTAATATTGCCATCGTTCTGGACGAGTATGGTGATATGGCCGGTCTTATTACACTTGAGGATATCCTTGAGGAGATTGTTGGGGAGATTCATGATGAGTATGACGAGAAGGAAGATGAGCGTGTGCGTCAGGTCGGAGAGAGGGAGTATATAATCGAAGGCTCTACCAGCCTGGACGATGTCAACGATGATCTTCATACCAATCTGGATTCCGAAGATTATGATTCGTTGGGAGGTTTTCTGATTGAGCATCTGAACAGGCTGCCGGAGATGGGCGATGAGGTTTGCACGGAGGACGGCATCCGCCTGGTGGTGGAGAAGCTGGATAAGAATCGTGTGGAGAGCGTGCATATATACCTGCCGGAGAATCTGGGAGCAGATACGGAGACCCACGGGGAATCCGCCGGTTCCACGGACAAAGCGGAGAAAAAAGAATGAGCAGAATGAAAAGATACGGAACTGATCTTACATTTTATTATGGAGCTGGCCCGGTATGAGAAATTGGAGCAGGAAGTTGTCGCAACCCCGGAGATTCTGGAAGAATGGCTCTTTGATAAGCAAAAGGCAGAAATGATTTTTGCCATGCTGGGCGAAAAAGAAATCGGTTTCACCCTGTTTTTCCATAACTTCTCCACATTTCTTGGAAGAGCAGGCATCTATCTGGAGGTTTTGTATGTGATGCCTGAATATAGAGGAAGAGGATTTGGAAAAGAGATTCTTAAAAAACTGGCAGCCATCGCCGTAGAGAGAGACTGCGGCCGTCTGGAATGGTGGTGCCTGGATTGGAACCAGCCAAGTATTGATTTTTATCTGTCTCTGGGCGCGGAGCCCATGAGCGACTGGACGGTGTACCGCATTGCGGGGGATACTCTGGAGAAATTGGCGGCAGAGAAGCAAAAATCTTAATGGCAGGAGAGCAGGAATCATAATGAAAATCGTAGATGGAAAACTTTACATAGACCAGATTAAAGGTCTGATCGAGGAATACACAAAACGTCTTGGCCGGGATCTGACCTTTCAGAATCTGGAGGAAGAACTGGCGGACCCGGCAAAAAAATATACCGCGCCGGAAGGAGAACTGCTGGCGGCCCTTGACGGAGATACGGTTGTCGGTATGGTGGCGTATCACAGACATTCCGCCGACCGCTGCGAGATGAAGCGCCTGTATGTGAAGCCGGACTGCCGGGGCTCCTATCTGGGAAGAACTCTCGTCCGGGAGATACTAGAACATGCCAGCCGAGCCGGCTATAAAGAGATGGTACTGGATACCATCGAGCCACTACAGGCAGCCATTCATCTCTACCGGGAGGCCGGTTTTCAGGAATGTGAACCTTATTACAATAATCCCATGGAGGATGTGATTTATTTTAAGAAGGAGCTGGGCTGACGGAAGCAGCCGGAAGCAGTGGGACGCAAGACGGCAGATGCTGCGGCAGGTGATTGACTTTTCTTTGCAACTGTAAAACTCTGATAAAGAGGGGAAGCGCAACATCCAGGCTTCCCCTCTTCTTAATCATTGAGCGAGTTTTGAAAAAAGAAATTTTTAAGATAAGAAACGGGAGATATAAAGATGAAGATACATGTGTTAAGAGCAGAAGAACTCTGGCAGCAAGCCGGCGCCTACTATGTGCGAATCCAGGCCATGGCCAGGCAGTATCACATAACACTCCGGGAAGAGTTTGACGAACATGACAGCCCGAATGCCAAATATATTGTGTTGCTGGATGATGAATTTCCGGTGGCAACCTGCCGGCTCTATGCGCTTTCCGGGGAAAGGCTTCCTTCGGTGATGCTTGGTCGGGTTGTGGTTCTTCCGGAATACAGGAAGAAGGGGCTTGGCAAAATGGCGGTAGTTGAGGCGGAAAACTGGGCGCGCGAACTGGGATACCAAAAGTCAGTTCTCGAGAGCCGGGATGTAGCCGTGTGCTTCTATAAAAAACTTGGCTATGAAATCTGCGACGGACAGATTATCCACGGCGACACCTTTGACTGTGTCCGGATGGAGAAGATGTTGTGAATATGATAGGGGAGGCGTAATATGAAGCTAGTGTACTGTTGATAAAGAAAATAAAAGTGCTTACAAAGTATTTGAGCGGGCCAAAGATTTCCCGACCTATTTGTCTAGAATATACCCGGATTTAGAAGCTCTCTATCTGAAATGGATGTATATTGAAGAAGATAGCGATTATATTCCTGCGGATTTAAGATTTAAGATAAATAATTTTCCATGAAGTTGAAATTATAGTTTGATAAAATCGGAAGAATATGCTATAATTTTCTTCGTTGCAAAAAAATAAATAAAGAGACATTTTATGACATTAAATATCGTTCTGGCTTATGTCTGATGGCCGGAGCAGATAGTTGATGTCTTTTTTTGTTTCAGGAAAGGAAGTTTAATTATGCCGAAAACAAAATTTCAAAGTGTAGTATTTACATTAATGATGGTCTTTTGTATGGTTTACTGTATGACAGCATATACCATTGCGCTTAAAACAGGGGAGCTGACCAATGGGATATTCCTGTCTGCCATTCAGGAAATGTGGGTGGAATATGTGGTCGTATTTTGTCTGATTTTTTTCTTTATAACAAAAACGGCGATGAAATTGGCCCATAGAATAATCGATCCCGCAGCAGTCCACCCTGTTTTTATAATTCTTGCCATTCAAAGTTTTACTGTATGTCTGATTGTGCCGATTATTACATTGTTCGCGACTTTTTTTCATAATGGTTTTTCTTTTCAGTGGTTTTCTCAATGGATTCAGCTTGTAGTTTTGTGTTTTCCAATGGCTTTTTGTCTGCAAATTTTCTTCGTGGGACCCTTTGTGAGGCTCTTGTTCCGGAAGATATTTAAAATATCGGAAACAAAGAATGAAAATATGCAGGGAAATGTGAAAAATAAAAGTTTATCTTCATAAAATAATTTAGCTCTTGCTTTTTCCCTCTCCTTCGACTATAATACTTTATTAGAGTAGACTGATAAAACTTTGAATCAAAAAGAAAAGAAAGGTAGAAGGAGAAACAAGTTATGAAGAAATTTATTGCCATGTTGATGTTTTCCGCCATGTGTGTAACTTCACTGGCTGGATGCGGTAGTTCCAATGGAACAAGTGGAAGTGAAGATACTTCCGCCGAAGGCAGCACACAGGCTGCTGCAGAGTCTGACTGGGAAGATGTCAGTGCCAAGGGTGAGATGACCATCGGTATGACCTTATTTGCGCCGATGAACTATTATGATGAAGACAACAACTTTGTCGGTTTTGATACGGAGCTGGCACAGGCTGTGGGTGAGAAGTTAGGTATTGATATCAATTTTGTGGAAATCAACTGGGATTCCAAGGAGATTGAGTTAAATTCCAAGAATATCGACTGTATCTGGAATGGTATGTGCAGCACAGAGGAGAGACAGGAGACTATGACGCTCTCTGAATCGTACCTGTACAATACACAGGCGATGGTTATGAAGGCTGACCGCGAAGATGAGATCATGGCCAGCGTGGACGGACTTACCGTCACAGCGGAGAAAGGTTCCACCGGTGAAGGAAAGCTGCAGGGAACCATCGAAGATGATGACACCGTAGAAGTATCCGCACAGGAATATTTTGCTAATTCCAATTATGTGGCTTCCGATTCCATGGCGAAGGCTCTCATGGAAGTGAAGGCAGGAACTGCTGATGTGGCTCTGGTTGACAGCGTGGCCGCTTACGGTATGGTAGGTCCTGATACGGATTATTCTGATCTGGTTGTCAATGTGGATAATAACTTTGGTCTTCAGGAGTATGTTATCGGATTCCGTAAAGGAAGCGATCTGGAACAGCATGTGAGCGAAGCCATCGATGAGTTGTATGCAGATGGAACAGTTGCACAGTTGGCTGAGAAATATAATCTGACTGACCTGCTGGTTCAGACTGACGCACAGGGAGCGACAGAAGCAGCTACTGATGATACCGCGGCAGAAGCAACGACAGCAGCGGCAGAGTAAGATTTTTACTCAGAGTAACATACATTAATAATAACATTAATAAACAGAAATAACTGAATCCGGATTTCCGGCATTCCGCATTGTGGCGGGAGAGTGGAAAGCCGGATTCTTGTTGTGAAAATACCGGAATTGCGAAGCTTTTGGCTGATGACAGTTCCAGGCATCGGGCGTAAAGCCCAAAATACATAAAAAAGGAGAGATAGCTATGTTGGGAGCTAATCCGATAGAGTCGCTGACCAGCGGATTTTTGTTAAATCTGGAGTTGTTTGTGGTGACTTTACTTCTGGCTCTTCCGCTGGGACTGATCATTACATTTTGTTCCATGTCCAGGTTCAAACCTTTAAAATGGATTACGAAGGTGTTTATTTGGGTAATCAGAGGAACGCCGCTGATGCTGCAGCTTTTCGTAGTACTGTACGCGCCGGGACTGCTGTTTGGCATTCCGATGTCTTCCCGGTTTACGGCTGCGGTCATTGCATTTGTTATCAACTATGCCGCTTATTTTTCAGAGATTTACCGCGGTGGAATTGAGAGTATTTCCGTGGGACAGTACGAAGCCGGTAAGGTGCTCGGCATGACCCGGTCACAGATTTTCTTTAAAGTTGTTCTGCTTCAGGTCGTAAAACGGATTGTGCCGCCGATGAGTAATGAAATCATTACCCTCACAAAGGATACGGCTCTTGCCCGTGTTATCGGTATTGGCGAGATTATCATGAGCGCAGAGAGATTTACTAAAATGGGTCTCATCTGGCCGTTATTCTCCACGGCTCTGTACTTCCTTGTGTTTGTCGGCATCCTCTCCCTGCTGTTTGGCTGGATTGAGAGAAAGATGGATTATTTCAGAGTATAAGGAGGCACAGACATGGCGATATTAGAAGTAAGTAATCTGAAAAAGAATTTTGGTAGTCTGGAAGTGTTGAAAGGAGTTGATTTTTCTCTGGAAAAAGGCGAGTCCCTCGCCATGATCGGCGCGTCGGGAAGCGGTAAGACCACATTGCTGCGTTGTCTGAACTTTCTGGAGAAACCGACCAGCGGACAGATTCGTGTCAATGATAAAGTAGTGTTTGACGGTTCGGACGCCCGGACATTGAGCGAGACGGAGATTCGGAAGAATCGCCTGCATTTCGGTCTCGTTTTCCAGTCCTTTAACCTGTTTCCGCAGTATACGGTTTTAAAGAACTGTACGCTGGCCAAGGAACTGATGGCCAAGGAGCGTCCGGATTTCAAGACCAATAAAAAGCAGATCCTTGATGGGATTAAGATCGAAGGAGAAGTCGTGCTTGCCAGCGTCGGTCTCCAGGAGAAAATAGACTACTATCCGCATCAGCTTTCCGGCGGGCAGCAGCAGCGTGTGGCCATCGCCAGAGCACTGATGCTGCAGCCGGACATCCTCTGCTTCGACGAGCCGACTTCCGCCCTGGATCCGGAGCTTACCGGCGAGGTGTTAAGAGTAATCCGCGGACTGGCAGACAAAAAGACTACCATGGTCATTGTCACCCATGAAATGCAGTTTGCTCGCGATGTGTCCGATAAGGTGCTGTTCCTTGACAAAGGAATGGTGGCGGAATACGGAAGCCCGGAACAGGTCTTCGAGCATCCTAAGGAAGAGCGGACCAGACAGTTCCTGGAGAGATATTTTGAACAGTAATCAAAGAGCAGTCGGTTTTTAAGGCCGGCTGCTCTTTGATTTAAGGCATTGTGATGTCAATGTATGAGAGAATATTTATTTAAAATACCTATTTTAAATACTCCGCTGCCAGTTCTTTAAAGACCGGCAGCGCTTTTTGTATGCGCTCTGTCGGTACGCAGTAGGCAATCCGGAAATGTCCCGGGCAGCCGAAAATATCGCCCGGAACAAGCATCAGATTCTTCTCTTTTGCCTTCTCACAAAAGGCATAGGAATCCGGCTCCAGGGAACGCGGGAACATGTAGAAGGTTCCGCCCGGTTCCACGCAGGAGTAGCCGTAGGAGAGAAGGGCGTCATAGAGAATCTTTTTATTCTCCTCGTAGACGGACAGGTCGGAGGTGTCTCCGCATACATCAATGATTGTTCTCTGCATGAGGGAGGCAGGGCCATTCTGACCGATGGTTCTCGAAATCTGCGGGCAGATGGCCATGATGTTTTCTGCGTCCTCGCATTCCGGATTCACGGCCAGATAACCGATTCGTTCACCCGGCAGGGAAAGAGACTTGCTGAAAGAGTAGCAGGTCAGCGTATTCTTGTAATAATTGGCGATGTATGGACTGTCTGTGCCTGTGAAGACGATATCTCGGTACGGCTCGTCGGAAATCAGGTAAATCGGGCGTCCGAACTCCTCGGATTTGGCGGTGAGGATGTCGGCAAGACGCCGGATGGTTTCAGTGGAATATACAGTACCGGAAGGATTGTTCGGGGAGTTAATTAATACGGATGTCACAGACGGGGTGAGCATCTGCTGGAAGGCTGTGAAGTTAATTTGAAAACTGTCGGTGTCCGCTGGGACGATGGACAGCTTCAGGGAGGCTCCGGCGGTGTAAGGCTTATATTCAGAAAAACATGGGGCAAAGGTCAACACTTCATCTCCCGGGTTATTGACAGCCCGGAAGGCGTGGGCCAGAGCGCCGGCGGCGCCGATGGCCATAAAAATGTTTTCCGGCCGATAGTGACAGCCGTATTTCTGATTTAAACTTTCTGCGATGGCAGCTCTTGCCTCCGGAATTCCCATTCCCGGACTGTACCCATGGAGAGCAAGGGCGTCAAGCTCCTTGACATTTTTTACAATGGTATCATTGACGCTTGCCGGCGCCGGGACGGAAGGGTTGCCAAGACTGAAATCATAAATCTTTTCTGTCCCCACAATTTTCGCTTTTTCCTGGGAATACTGAAATATTTCAAAAATGATGTCTTTTTCAGACAGCATGGATGCGTAATATTTGTTGATCATGCTGATGTCTCCTTTCTTGATGCTTCGGTTCCGCTATATGAGGGAACTCTGATTATTTTAGCATGGAAGGGCGGATGGTACAAGATTGTGAAAAAAACGTGGAAAAAAGAACTGATCCCCCGCGTTGACGAATAGAAGTACTTTGATTATAATACGAAGAGAATATACCTGCGCGTGATATCAGAAAAGGCAACGGCGTGTCTGACGAGAGATATGGTCGGCAGGAGAAATATACAGTAAGAAGGAGTACATAATGGAGAATTATACGATATTGCCGGTTCCATACACCGTGGGACCAAAGGCTTACGACAGCATTGCGGAATACACCCGCCTCTATGGCACGAAAGCGGTGGTAATCGGCGGAGAAAAGGCCATGGGAGCTTCCAGGGAGAAACTGCTGACGGCTGTGAAGGACACAGAGACAGAGATTTTATCTTTTGTACTTTTTGGAAAAGAATGTACTATTGAGGCGGCGAAGCGACTGGAAGCCATGGAAGCGGTGCGGGAAGCCGATATGATTTTTGCTGTGGGCGGCGGCAAAGCTATTGATACGGCGAAGCTGGTCAGCATTGATTTAAAGAAGCCATATTTTGCTTTTCCAACCATCGCCTCCAACTGTGCGGCGGCGTCTGCGGTGTCCATTGTCTATAAAGAAGACGGGTCCTTTGCAAAGTTCGTACATTTCCTCGATGCGGCGAAACATGTGTTTATCGATACGGATATTATTGCCCGGGCGCCGAGGGAGTACCTCTGGGCGGGCATCGGCGATACCTACGCCAAATATTATGAGGTGAGCATCTCCGCAAGGGGAGAGGATTTACCGCATTACATGGCTCTTGGCGTCAATATGAGTCGGATGTGTATGGAGACTCTGGTTGTTCACGGCGCTCAGGCGCTTCGCGATAATGAGGCGGGAATCGCTTCCTATGATCTGGAGCAGGCGGCTCTGGCAATTATCATCACCACGGGATGGGTGTCCATGCTGGTGGCAAGAGATCATACCATGGATTACAACGGCGGTGTGGCCCATGCATTTTTCTATGGACTGTGTAATCTGCCGAGATTTGACGAGAACCATCTCCATGGCGTTGTGGTGAGCCTCGGCGTTCTGCTATTGTTAATCATGGACGGAAGAGAAGAAGAGTGCAAGAAGCTTATGGACTTTAATAAAACCGTCGGTCTGCCGACGAAGCTGTCCGATATTGATGTCACCGTGGAACAGGTGACGGCCTGCGCCCGTGCCATGACCGAAGATGAGGATGTGGAACATTATCCATATAAGGTGACGGAAGAGATGATTATCGAGGCTGTGAAGAAGCTGGACGTGTGAGAGCGTTTGATATTTTAGACACAATTTAAACATAATTTGACAGTATAATAACCGAACACTTGTAAGATATTTACATGTGTATGTTTATTACTGTATATACATAATAAAAGAGTATATGATAAGAGAGTATATGCATAATAAGAGATAGTCAGATCATATCAGAAGACAGGAACATATAGATTTTGCATTAGGAGGAGACTCCGGCAAATATTGGAAAGGTGGTATCACTATGTATTATGGATATGGTATGGGTGGATTTTTCTGGGATCCGACCTATTTTCTTGTGATTATCGGCGTTGTGATTTGTCTCATTGCTTCCGCGAGAGTAAAAAGCACTTATGCAAAGTTTGAAAGGATGAGAAGTCATTCCGGCGTCACGGCGGCGGAAGCGGCGCAGCAAATTCTTCACGGTGCGGGAATATATAATGTACGGATAGAACATATTTCCGGACACCTGACAGATAACTATGACCCGAGAAATAAGGTACTTCATTTATCTGACGCAACCTGGCGCTCCACTTCGGTGGCAGCCATCGGCGTGGCGGCCCACGAGTGTGGTCATGCCATTCAGGACGCCAGAGATTATGCGCCTCTCCGGATTCGGGGGGCCATTGTTCCAGTGGTGAATTTTGGTTCTGCCCTGTCCTGGCCGTTGATTATTATCGGCGTACTTTTAAGTTTCAATCATTTTTTGATTACGCTGGGTATCGTACTGTTTTCTCTCACAGTTGTGTTCCAGCTTGTCACGCTGCCTGTGGAGTTTGACGCTTCCTCAAGGGCGCTTAGGATACTGGGCGACTCCCATATGCTCTATGAGGATGAACTGCGGGGCGCAAGAAAGGTTTTGAGTGCTGCGGCGTTTACTTATGTGGCAGCGGCGGCGTCTACCATTCTCCAGCTTCTGCGTCTCGTTCTGCTGTTTGGAAGAAGAGACGATTAATTGATGTGTGAAAGGGAACGGGTCTGCAGGACGCGGCAAGTTCACGAAACGGGACGGAAAGGATGAAAGATATTAAGATTCTTTGTGTGGGAAAGGTGAAGGAAAAGTATTTCCGGGACGGCATCACATTTTATGTCAATCAGATAAAAAAGAAGTATCCGGCGACCATTGTGGAATGTGATGACGAGGCGACGCCGGATAAAGCTTCGGAAATTGAAGAACTGCGAATTAAAGAGACAGAAGGAAGGAAACTTCTGCAAAAGATAAAGGAAGAAGATTATGTCATTGCGCTCTGTATTGACGGCAAACATTATTCTTCCGGCCTCTGGCGAGAGCGGATGAGAAAACGTGCCCGCCTTGTTCCGGGGTCTCTGGTGTTTGTCATCGGAGGGTCTCTGGGACTCTCTGACGACGTGGCGCATCGGGCTGACGAACGGTTAAGTTTTTCCTCCATGACATTTCCTCATCAGATGATGCGGATGATTCTGTGCGAACAGATTGCCGGTGTCTTTGCGGAATAGGAAATCGTCGCCGAGCAGATTGTAATATAACGTTTGTTTTGTGTTGCCAAAACCATTCAGGATACTAGAAATGGTCTGCGCCACTGAGGAAAATTCGCCGGAATTTGAAGCTTATATGGCTGGAGGAAAAATGTAACTTTCTTTTGGCACCCGCCTATTGTATAATAATTCTATCAAAGTACGAGGAGGGTTCCTATGAAGAAAAAAGTATGGATATTTGTTGCCGTTTTCTCCGTACTGCTGGCGGTTTTTGCGCCTGTTTCCGTGCTTCAGGCACAGGAAACAGGTCAGGGCGATGTGCAGGTGGAAACCATGGCAAAGAAAAAATCATTCAGGCTCAGCAAAAAAGTGTATCGCCAGATTAAGGGCTGGTGGACCAATGTCTCTTCTGGCGGTACAGACCGGAAGTTCACCCGGACAAAAATGAAGATTTTTGACCGGAATACCGGGCAATGTATTGGAGAAATGAAGATTTACGGTTGTAAGAAGGTGAAAGGCGGTTACTTGATCCGGTTAAAGAACAGCCAAGGTGGAAAGCTCTGCTATAAATATGACAAAAAAGCAGATGTCATGGAATACTATACAGGATGGAAAGCTGACGGCGATTATTATTCCGGTTCCAGCAGTCTCTTCCGTGGAAAATGGGGATGATAAGAAATCCACCCGAAAAAAGCTGCCATATCAGTATCGTTTCCAATGACTGCATTCCCGCTTTTCCTCGGAAAATGCGGGAATGCATGGAACATGGCATTATGCTTAACGAAGTTTTTTTCTCAAAAAGAGAAATTTTCTGTTTTTTTTATTTTTTTGAAAAAATTCCTTGCAAATCATGTGAAAATATAGTATTATAAGTGCCGGAAGTTTTCTTCCATGGACCAGTAGCTCAGTTGGATAGAGCAACGGTTTCCGGAACCGTGTGTCAGGGGTTCGAGTCCCTTCTGGTTCGTTTTTTTTATGTCCGGATTTGGATAGATTCCGGCTAGGGTTGTTGTAAGAGTTCTTGAAAAGGGGCTCTTTTTCTTTTTTACGGACGAATTTTTACGGTTGTGCTTTTCAACAAAATGATAGTATAATAAAAACGCAAAAAGGATAAACCAGAATAAAGGAGTATCACATGGAAAAATCAAAAGTATATTACACAGATTTCAGGACAAAACTGAGAGAAGGTCTGCCGACCAAATTAAAAAGACTCATCAAGAAGGCAGGTATCGGCGACATCGATATGGATCAGAAGTTTGTGGCTATTAAGATGCATTTTGGCGAACTGGGCAACCTGGGATTCCTTCGCCCGAATTATGCAAAGGCTGTTGCTGATGTGATAAAGGAAATGGGAGGATTGCCGTTTCTCACCGACTGCAACACTTTATATCCGGGCAGCCGGAAAAATGCTCTGGAACACCTGCAATGTGCCTGGGAGAACGGTTTCACACCACTGACCGTCGGATGTCCGGTGATTATCGGCGATGGTCTTAAAGGTACCGATGATATTGATGTGCCTGTGAAGGGCGGCGAATACATAGAAAGCGCAAAGATTGGACGGCCGGCCGAACTTCCACATTTCCCTCATCGTCGATGTATCCCCGAACTGCGACTGCCATTATGAACTGATTTTCATGAAATAAGTGAATGAAACAAGGATAAGAATGCATTGATATACATTAAAAATACAGGGAATATCAGGATAAATCCGGATATTTCCTGCAAATCTTATATAAAGAGCAAAAGCAATGAAATACGAAATCTATATTTTTGACGGGGCCAAAACAGCCCCTTTTTATAAAAAAGCCATCGCAGAGTATGAAAAACGGCTGAGCCGTTACTGCAAAATATCTTGTCAATTCATAAAAAAGGAAAAGGAATGGGAAAAACTCCTTGTGGAGGCCGAAAGCGCCAAAAACGCCTGTCTGATTCTGCCGGGACCGGACTCCATGACCTCAGAGGCTTTCAGCCAGACCATCGGACGGTGGGAGATGTCCGGCCGGGGAAAGAAACAGTTCTTCATACCGGCTGCTCCTTTCGCCCGGATGGAAGGCGGCGAAACAAATAGAGAGAAAGTAGAAGTTCTCAATCTTTCAGACTTTACCATGAATCCGGCTATGACGGCCATGATTCTCTATGAGCAGATTTACCGGGGATATCGAATATTGAATAATCATCCGTACCATAAATAGGTGCGGATTTTTAACCCCGGTTAAATTCCGGGCAAGAATCTTTGCGCCTATTCTTTACAAAATCAGCAACGAAAGAGTCAGAAAAGGACCGCGGTGGACAACGCCGCGGTCTTGTTATTTGGCCTCTTCCGCCGGTTCTTCTTCCTCTTCCTGCGGCAGATGAATGCCACGGGGAGAAACCGCGGTGGAAAAGACAATCTGCGTCTGCGTGTTGCCATACTGCTGTAAGTGCCCGATAAAAGTGTCAAGCTCCATGGTGCTTGGAAAAGCCACTTTCAGCATGATGGAATATAATCCGGTGACACAATTGCATTCAAGAACGTTTGGACAGTCGGTAACATAAGGATAGAATTCATCTTTCTGTTTTGGATCCAAAGTCAGACTAATGAATGCGGTGATATGGTAGCCGAGAGCCACCGGGTCGACGGTAGCGTGGTAACCGGTGATAATGCCGCTTTTTTCCAGCCGCTCGATGCGGGTGGAGACAGCAGGAGAAGATAAAAATACCTTCTGTGCCAGATATTTTAAAGGATACCGGGCATTTTCCTGTAATAACGATATAATTTTTTTGTCAATTTTATCCATATAATCAACCTCCGGTAGAAAAACAGCAATCTTGCATTTTGAAGAAGTAAAAGTATGTATGTTATATTGATTATGCAGTTTATCTCCAGGTAAACCACAAAAAAGGAGCATCCCCGATGGGACACTCCTTTGCGTCGCTGATATTATATAGTACTTGACCGGATTTGGCAAGTATTAAAAAACAATTCAGGCGGAGATTAGCATACGCCCTGTGCCAGCATAGCGTTTAATACTTTCTCAAAGCCGGCCAGGTTAGCGCCTGCCACATAGTCACCTTCCATGTCATAACGTTTTGCAGCGTCGGAAATGTTGTGGTAAATATCTTTCATGATATTCTGTAATCTTCCGTCAACATCCTCGAAGCTCCAGCTTAATCTCTCGCTGTTCTGGGACATTTCCAGAGCGGAAACAGCAACACCGCCGGCGTTGGAAGCTTTACCAGGTATAAAGTATACGCCGTGTTCCTGAAGGTATTTGGTAGCTTCCAGAGTAGTAGGCATGTTAGAGCCCTCTACTAAAGCGACACATCCGTTTGCTACAAGCTGTTTAGCGTCTTCTGTAAATACTTCGTTCTGAGTAGCACATGGAAGAGCAACATCACATTTAATCTGCCATACGCCTCGTCCTTCATGATACTCGCTGTTTGGACGATATTTCTTGTACTCTGTCAGACGTGCGCGATTCACTTCTTTGATCTCTTTTAATGCGGCAACATCAATGCCTTCTGGATCATAAACCCATCCGTTGGAATCGGAGCAGGTAACAGCAGTAGCGCCTAACTGCTGTGCCTTTTCGATGGCATAGATAGCAACGTTACCGGAACCGGATACGCAGACAGTCTTTCCTGCCATGTCCATGCCGTGATCTTTCAGTAATTCTTCAGCCAGGTAAACAACACCGTAACCGGTAGCTTCTGTTCTTGCCAGGGAACCGCCGAAAGTGAGACCTTTGCCGGTCAGAACGCCCTCATAACGTGTGGTCAGTCTCTTATACTGTCCGAATAAGTAACCAATCTCTCTTCCGCCTACACCGATATCACCGGCAGGTACGTCGCAGTCAGGACCGATATGTTTGTAAAGCTCTGACATAAAGCTCTGGCAGAATGCCATAACTTCACGGTCGGATTTACCTTTAGGGTCAAAATCGGAACCGCCCTTACCGCCGCCGATTGGAAGTCCGGTCAGAGAGTTCTTGAAAATCTGTTCAAAACCAAGGAACTTGATGATACCCTGATTTACGGAAGGGTGGAAACGTAATCCTCCCTTGTAAGGTCCGATAGCGCTGTTGAACTGAACTCGAATACCCATGTTCACCTGTACATTTCCTTTATCGTCAACCCAAGGAACGCGGAACTTGATCATTCTTTCCGGTTCAGCCAGTCTCTCAAGAATCGCTTCTTTTTTGTAGAACTCTTCGTTGGCTTCGATCATCGGACGGATGGACTCGAAAACCTCTGTGACAGCCTGATGGAACTCTGGCTCACTTGGATTCTTCTCAATTACTTTTGCGAGTACGTCATCAACGTAAGACATAATTAATCCTCCTTAAATAATGCATAATTGCTTGTTCTGTTTTCTTCAACGCTCCTTATTATACTATATTGTTTTCGACTTAGCAATAAAAAACAATGGGAAAAACAATATTTTTTTAATAAAACCTTCATAATATCGATGAAAAACCTCTTTTTTTTAAGAAAAAGGCAGATAAAATGATTTTTCAAAGGAGAAAAACTTCATAATCGAAAATGGACATGGGGGGATGCGTTTCTTAATGAAAAGAGCAGATCTAATTAATATTATAGAAAATCACGATAAAAAATTAATTCTTTTTAAGAAAAAAATCGTGAAAAAATTGTGAACTATACAGGTTGTTCACAAAATTATCTTAAATATTGCATAGTATGTACGAAGCAATATACCGCGGCTTTGCTGCTGCGAAAAAAAATGGAGGCTGATTATGATTGAAGTAACAAATCTGGTAAAAGATTATGGAAGCCACCATGCTGTGAAGGGCATAAGCTTTACAGTGGGTGAGGGACAGATTGTCGGGCTTCTCGGTCCCAATGGCGCCGGAAAATCTACAACCATGAACATTATGACCGGATACATTTCCGCCACATCCGGCAATGTGAAAATTGGAGATTATGATATGCTGGAGCAGCCGCTCAAAGCAAAAAAACTCATTGGATATCTGCCAGAGATGCCGCCGCTTTATGAGGAGATGACGGTGGAAGAATATCTGGACTTTGTGTGCAGTCTGAAAGGGATCCGGAAAAAGAAAGAAAAGAAAGAAAATATTGCCGAGGTGGAAGAAGCGGTAAAAATCACGGATGTGAAGGGACGGCTCATCAAAAACCTGTCAAAAGGATATAAACAGAGAGTTGGGCTGGCGCAGGCGTTAATCGGTAATCCCCCTCTTCTGATTCTTGACGAGCCGACCGTTGGGCTCGATCCCAATCAGATTATTGAAATTCGTGCGTTGATTAAAAAACTGGGAGAAAAACATACGATTATTTTAAGTTCTCATATTTTATCTGAGGTCAACGCCATTTGCGATTATGTGCTGATTATTGACCAGGGACTCCTCGTCGCGGAAGATACACCGGGGAATCTTTCTGAACATTTTGCGGATAAGAATCGTATCCTGTTGTCTGTCAAAGGAGAAAGGGATTTGATTGAAGAAGCCTTAAAAGAATCAGAATATATCGCTTCTTACGAAGTGACCGAAGAAAATGAAGGAGAACTGGATGTGACGGCGGAGACCACCGGCAAGGAAGATATCCGGGACGCTCTGTTTTTTGAGTTTGCAGATAAGAAGCTGCCGATCATAAAGATGGAGATGGAGACATTGAGTCTGGAAGAGGTGTTCCTGAAACTGACCGGTAAGGAAGGAGAGGAAGAATAACTATGAGAGCAATTTATGTAAAAGAAATGAAGTCTTATTTTCATTCATTGTCCGCCTACCTGTTTCTGGCGCTGTTTCTTGCTATTTCCGGCGTGTATTTTTCCGTCATCTGTATGTCTTATGGATATACCGATTACGCGGCAAATATTTATTCAAGTATTACAATTATTTTCATCATTATTGTGCCGATTCTTACCATGCGGCTTATGGCTGAGGAGCGAAAACAGAAGACAGATCAGCTTTTGCTCACCAGTCCGGTTCGGGTGACGGGAATCGTTCTCGGGAAATATCTGGCTGTTCTCACTTTACTCCTGGGCGCAGTCATCATTACATTTATTCAGGCAGCGATATTGAGCATATACGGAGATGTAAATTGGAAGACTGTCCTAACCGGCGGACTGGGATATTTTTTGGTGGGAGCCAGTCTCCTCGCCATCGGTCTGCTTATTTCTTCTGTCACGGAAAGTCAGATGATCGCGGCGGGTATTTCTTTCGGCGTGGTGCTTTTATGTATGCTGCTCCCGAATTTATCAGATATTGTGCCGGGAAGAGCAAGATATACCTATATTGTCTGCGCGGCAGTGATTGTTCTTCTGTCTTGGTTTTTCTTTGAGGAGACGAAAAGCTGGAAAACTGGAGTGATCATAGCGGTAATTGGGGCGGCAGTGCTGGGGCTTTTTGCCTGGCAGCGTCCGGGATTATTTGATAACGGATTGTCGAAAATTATCGACTGGTTTTCTGTCATGGACCGGTTCAATGATTTTTGCTCCGGTATCTTAAATGCCTCTTCAGTAATTTATTACCTGTCGTTTATCGCAGTGTTCATCTTCCTGTCGATACAGACCATTGAAAAACGCAGATGGAATTAGGAGGAGCAGCTCATGAACATGAATAAGAAGTTTTGGGAAAAAGATAAAGATTTAGACAATAAGATCCCGGAGGAAAACATCCCGGAGGATGACGTCCAGGAAGAAATCGTCCAAGAGGATGATGTCCAGGAAGAAACCGTTCAAGAGGATGACGTCCAGGAAGAAATCGTCCAAGAGGATGACGTCCAGGAAGAAACCGTTCAAGAGGATGACATCCAGGAAGAAACCGTTCAAGAAGATGACGTCCAGGAAGAAACTGTTCAAGAGGATGACGTCCAGGAAGAAACTGTTCCGGAGGATGACGTCCAGGAAGAAACTATCCGGAAAGATACTGAAAAAGTAACCGGAGATAATAAGAAAACATCCGGTCGGCAATTCTTTAAAAATCGTCATTTTAAAAAGGGACTGTTTTCCGCGGTGGCGGTGGTGCTGGTGATTATCATTGCGGTGGCTGCCAATGCGCTGATTACCTGGAAGGATTTCAGTGTCGATGTGACGACCAATCAGCTTTATACTCTGTCAGACCAGACAGAGAGTATTGTAAAAGCGCTGGATCAGGAAGTCACTTTTTATGTCATTAATTCTGAGTCCGATGTGAACGGCGCTTATGAGAAGATTTTTAATGAATATAAAAAATTATCTTCAAATATTAAAATAGAATACAGAGATCCAGATCTGTATCCGAATTTCACGAATGAATATGTGGATGATTCGGAAAGCGTCAGCTCGGATAGTGTGATTGTAGTTTGCGGGGACAAAAACCGGTACATTTCATCCGATGATTTTATTTCTTATAGTTACAGCAACGGATATTCCTATTCGGCGGATTCCTTGCAAGTGGAACAGCTTTTGACAGAAGCCATCAATTATGTAACCTCAGACGAAACACCGGTGGTTTATACGTTAAGCGGCCACTCCGAGCAGGATTTGTCCTCCGATGTAATCAGCAGCTTTGAGGGAGATAATTACGCGGTGGAGACTCTCAGTCTGTTGTCAACAGGGGAAGTGCCGGAAGATTGCGAAATCCTTATAATTAACGGCGCGCAGACAGATATTACTGAGGATGAAAAGACGCAGATTGAAACGTATATGAGCAACGGCGGTAAAATGTATGTGTTCCTGGACGCCAGTGTGGAAGATCTGCCGCAGCTTTATTCCCTGCTGGAAGAGTACAATGTCGGGGTAGAACCGGGTGTTGTAGTAGAGACAGACAGCAGTATGTATACGCAGTATCCAATTTATCTGCTTCCGGAAATCGAGTATTCCGATGTAACAGAAGCACAGTATGATAGTAATATCTATATTCTTGCGCCTAGTGCCAAAGGACTGACGGACTTGAGCAGCGAAGAGGACGCTGATGAAGACGCGGAAACGGAGGAAACTACGGATAGTGAGGAAGAAACGGAAGATACGTCAGAAGAAGAGACAACGTATACGGTAACTTCTCTTCTTTCTACCAGCGACGACGCATATTCCAAGGTAGATACCAACAGCTCGACCATTGAGAAAGAAGATGGAGATATTGACGGTCCGTTTTCTATCTCCCTGTTAGTTTCCGATGATACTGGCGGCAGATTGATTGTCACAGGTTGCAGCAATATGCTGGAAAGCTCCATCGATTATGCTGTAAGCGGCGCCAATACGGACTTTGTGTTAAATGGTATCAATTATCTGAGTCAGCAGGAAAGTAAAATTTCTATCCGTGCGAAAGATTTGTCAACAGATACGGCCATTGTTCCGGCTTTCAGCCAGAAAGTAACGTTGATTGGTTGCGTATTTGCATTGCCGGCGATTCTGCTGGCGGCAGGCATTGCGATGGTTGTACACAGAAGAAGATTGTAAATGCAGTGGAAAATCGTTTCTGAAGAAGGGACTGTTGTGATTTTGCAACAGTCCCTTGGTAATATCGCTGACGGTTGTTTAATTAATCGGAATAAATTCCGGCTGCTGTTCTCTGTATAAAGTATAATATTGGAAGCCTGCTTCTGTTAAAATCTCCGGCAGCCGATCAAAAGCATAGGCCATATCTTCCGGACGGTGGGCGTCACTGCCAATGGTGATAAGCTCGCCGCCAAGGGCGTGATAACGCTTCATAATCTCTATGTGAGGATTCGGCCATGGCAGGCCTTTTTTCAGGCCGGCGGTATTGACCTCCAGCGCTTTATTATTGTCAAGGAGATACTGGAGAATTTTATCGAGAATATCTGCATATTCTTCATAGTGAAATTCCGGGCGCGGCTCAGGAATATACCGGCAGATATAGTCCAGATGTCCCGCTGTCTGAAAGAACGGGTAGGCGTTGAGATTATCCAATGTGCTCTCGAAGTACCGGCGGATTCCTTCTTCCGGCGTGTGGGTTTCAAAAAAAACTTTTTCATAAGGGTCGATACCGTCCACCAGATGGCAGGAGTTGATGATAAAGTCATAGCGGCCGCCGATTTTACTGTAAAAATTAATAAGGGCAGGGCCGGCATGTTTCTGTACGCCAAGCTCGATGCCGTGGAGCAGTTCAATCTGCGATGCATATTTTTCTTTCAATTGGAGAAAAATACTGTAATAGGCGTCAAAATCCAACTGGAAATCCAGACCGTCGTCGGTTACCGGGAAGTCATAATCGTAATGTTCTGTGAAACAGAGTGTATGAAGTCCCAGGGAAATCCCCTTTAAAATCATATCTTCCATAGAGGCCTCGGAATCCGATGAGAAAAAACTGTGCAAATGTGTGTCACTAATCAGCATTGAGAAACTCCTTTCATGGATATTATTTATGAATAATTTTCGTTTTATCGGTTACAATATAATAATAGCATAAAATCGGAAATGATATTTTCTTTTTTTTATGCAAAATTTTACTTGAAAAAATACCATAAATTAGGTAAAATGGTTAAGGATTTGACATAGTGAGCCAAATCTTTTATGGGATGTGGACAAGTAGTTCACACGCCTGAATCTTTAACAATTCT
>CAYULX010000036.1:22404-24521 GCA_964445535.1 uncultured Eubacterium sp. | reverse complement strand
CCATGACCTCGTAGCCTTTCTTCTTTAAGAAATCGCCGACCAGCTTACGCATTCTGCTCTCATCATCCACCACAAGAATTTTTAATTTTTCCATATATATCCTCCATCCCACAGCATATTTTACTTATATTCTTTTTCTTACATAATAGACATTTTCTATGAAAATATTGTGAAAATATGACCGTAAATCTTATCTTTTTGTCACTCTTTTCACCACTCTCCAAATTGCAAGAACGATTTCCCGGATCACCGCAAAGACTACGAACATTAACAAAAATCCCACGAGACCGAAAATAACGTCGTCAAGATCCATGGTTCCGCTGCCGGAATACCACTGACCGATTTCGATGGCAAAGGTCAGTACCACGATGAGGGTAAAAACATAAATGAATACGATGACAAGCACATGGTTCCGACTTAAGATTTTAAACAACGGATAAATCGCCAGCACCAGAACCATGCCGATAATGCCGATTACCAGAAAATGCAGTTGCTTATCCGTAAAACTTTTCTCATAGGCATCGTTGAGTGACAAAATGTGGCTGTGCGACCTGGCTATGAGAATCATCAGGCTCTCCAAAATTGATTCCATATTTCCTCCTATATATGCTCATATTTATTTTTTAAAAGAAAGGGGCCGCTGCAAAATACCTTGTCCTACGAAATAACGTATATCTTTCAGGAAAGACATACGTTATTTGATACAGACAATATATCTTGCAACAGCCCCTTCAGTATAATATAGTTTGAAAGTCCCGTCAAATTGGTATCTTTATCTTTTTTATCCAATCATTCTCTTCTGATTCATAGTATATTTTTCCGTACTTCTACCGGAATCTTATTTATCCCACTTCGTGAGATTATATGTACGAATCACGTTGGAAAGCTGGCTGACATAGGAACTGGAAGTGGCATAACCACCGTTTTTGATGATTTGCAGTTGCTTTTTGTAACTGCTCGTCTTCGTCAGTCCCGCATAACGCTTCCGGCTGCCGTTTTTGGCATTGAGCAAATATGCGGAATGATCCTCGATGGAATCCTCAATGCAGGAATATTTACGGAACTTCGCTGTGATGCTGTAACGTCCGCCGGAGCCGTACTCGTATGTGCGCTTTTTATAAAAATTCACGCCATCCCAGGCGGAACCGCTCCAGGTATTGCCGGACAGATTCATCTTCATACCAAACAAATTGTTTCCGTTCTGCGCCAGAGTGGATTGTCCCCAGCCGCTTTCCAGAATGGCCTGTGCTATGGTAACAGAAGCAAGGATTCCCGTTCTCTTATAATTTTCTCTGGCAATCGGTCCGATTTTTTTAATAAAGGACGCTTTGGAAATATTTTTCGCCGTTGTGGCCGTCTGGGATATTCCCGGACGAACCTGCAAAGTAACGGTTTTTGTCGTATCATTGTATGAATATTTCAATCCAAAGAAAGAAGCCGCCTGGCTCACCGGTACCAGCAGGTCACTGACGCCGCTGCTTCTGAAGGTAACAAAATATGGCTTGACCGTGAGATTCATCTTTGTCCCATTTACTTTGGCATATTTTTTATTGGCATAAAAAATGACCTTTCTCGCTCCATAGCGAAGAGTCACTTTGCCGCCATTGGAACTATAAGAAGCTTTGATGCCATTCTCCGAAAATAAAGTCCTGCAAGGCACATAGATAGTGGATCCGATCTTCACCGATGGCGCTTTCTGTGCATTGGACACCACGGACACCTCTTTTCCTCTATATCGGACATTAATTACCGTTCCCTTCAAATTGACAACATTTCCATTTCTGATGACCGGAATTCTCGCCGCCTCTGCCGGCATCGCTTTCCACGCCAGTCCCATAAACAACATCGCCAATGCTATCATTAATTTTTTCTTCACAACATTTCCCCTCTCGATAAAATTTTCTTATCTTTTAACATATTTTTATCATTAAAACACATTTCTCAGAAAAATATTACAAAAGTATTATATAAGAGAACTATGTCTGTAATAAGTTTTTTTTATTTATCAAGAGGAGTTCTATATAATTTTAAGAATAGACTCTCCAACGAGTTCTTCAAGAAATTCTTCAAGAAATCTTAAATCTGTTCCAGCGCCTGTGCCAGATCCGCAATCAGAT
>CAYULX010000036.1:11575-22304 GCA_964445535.1 uncultured Eubacterium sp. | reverse complement strand
TTCTTCAAGAAATCTTAAATCTGTTCCAGCGCCTGTGCCAGATCCGCAATCAGATCATCCGCATCTTCAATACCGCAGGAATAACGGATTAAATCCGGTTTTACTCCGCAGGCTTCCAGTTCCTCATCGTTCATCTGGCGGTGGGTTGCGCTGGCCGGATGAAGGCAGCAGGTTCTGGCATCTGCCACATGGGTCTCAATAGCGCCCAGTTTCAGATGTTTCATAAAGTTCTCCGCTGCTTTTCTTCCTCCTTTGACGCCGAAGCTTACCACGCCGCAGGAACCGTTCGGCAGATATTTTTGTGCCAGTTCATGGTACTTATCCCCTTCCAGACCGCAGTAATTGACATAAGTAACTTTCTCATGGTTCTTTAAGAACTGCGCCACCGCCGTGGCATTCTCACAATGGCGTTTCACTCTGACATGGAGGCTCTCCAGTCCGAGATTTAAGAGAAACGCGTTCTGCGGAGACTGAATGGAACCGAAATCTCTCATGAGCTGTGCCGTCGCCTTGGTAATATAGGCTCCTTCAAGACCAAATCTCTCTGTATAGATGACTCCATGATAACTGTCGTCCGGCGTGCAAAGTCCCGGGTATTTATCCGGATATTTTGTCCAGTCGAATTTGCCGCTGTCCACAATGCATCCACCTACGCCGGCTCCGTGTCCGTCCATGTACTTGGTGGTGGAATGGATAACGATATCTGCGCCCCACTCAAACGGACGGCAATTAATCGGCGTCGCAAAAGTATTATCCACGATCAATGGTACGCCATGAACATGAGCCGCCTTGGCAAATTTCTCAATATCGAGCACGGTAAGCGCCGGATTGGCAATGGTCTCTCCAAAAACTGCCTTAGTATTCGGACGGAAAGCCGCGTTTAACTCTTCCTCAGTACAGTCCGGATCCACAAAGGTAAATTCAATGCCCATCCGCTTCATGGTCACCGCAAACAAATTGTAAGTTCCTCCGTAAATGGACGCGGAAGAAACCACATGATCGCCGCAGGAAGCGATATTAAATACGGAATAAAAAGACGCCGCCTGACCGGATGAAGTCAGCATGGCTGCGGTACCGCCCTCCAACTCGCAAATCTTCTTTGCCACATAATCATTGGTAGGATTCTGTAATCTTGTATAGAAATAGCCCTCTGCCTCCAGGTCAAAGAGCTTACCCATATCTTCACTGGTGGCATATTTAAACGTGGTACTCTGTACGATTGGAATCTGGCGAGGCTCTCCGTTGCCCGGCGTATAGCCTCCCTGCACACATTTTGTATTTAACGAATATCCTTTCATTATCTTCCTCCTTCGATGTATCGTCACCGGCAGACGCTCCCCGGCCTGCCGCTTCCAATTATACTATCATGTTCCCGGTAAAAAATCCAGCTTCGACAGCGGAATCCGCCCATCTTCCTCAAAATACATGTAAAAATCCGCCGGGCACCAGGGCATTTTATAAATCCGCTCAAAGACCGGATAAAAAATGCAGTCTTCATGGACATTGAGCTGCTCCTCTAAAAAACGGTCATGTTCCTCATGTTCGCCATCGTCAAATGTTGTAAAGGCAAAGGAAAATTTCTCCTTAAACCGCTCCGCCTGTCTCTCATCCAGCCTTTTTAACACTTTATAATAATTATAAAGAAGAAAAAGTTTGGACACCGGCACAAACCTTTTCCCATGCTTTGTCATCAGAAGTTTTGGCGCGCGGCCATCGTACTGGAAATTCGCTGCGCCGATGGCATCAAGCTGCGAAAGTCCCTCCTCTATTCTGCCGTCCAGCAGGTGGATGACACTCTCATAGGCGCGCCGGATGTTAACATAAGGCAAATCGTGGGGCAGATGATAGTAACATTTCTCAATCATCTGCATATTCCAGCGACTATACTCAGAAAGAAGCCCTTTATAATCCGCAAGGCAACCAGGCTTCACTGCATATTCCCAGAGAAACGTCAGCATATTTTCATACATGACCACATCCCGGTCATCATAGTTCAGCCTCCGCAGGCAGGTATCATATCCTTCCCTGTCAAAACTCTTCTCTTCTGTGAAATGTATTGTCCTTTCCATGCATACCTCCTCTTTA
Source organism: uncultured Eubacterium sp. (assembly GCA_964445535.1). GTDB lineage: Bacteria > Bacillota > Clostridia > Lachnospirales > Lachnospiraceae > Anaerobutyricum. Next base: position 20,219 of record CAYULX010000036.1, on the reverse strand, counting down.
AAAATCTCCTTCGCATCGGTAGCTGCCAAGAACTTTCAGTTCCTGGGTTTCCTGGGAAAGCTGATACAGTAGAGCGCGGATTTCTTTTGTATCCATGTTGGCAGAAAGTTCCGCGAAAAAACGGTAATTCCAGGTATTTCCTTCCCGGAACGGCCTAGAGTGAATCTCTGTCAGGTTCACGCCGTAATCGGAAATCATGGACAAAATGCTGCTTAAACTACCGCTGCGGTTCGGACACTCGAACATAATTTTGATGCGATTATGTTCCGGCAGGACTTCCAGCCGCCGGGCAAATGTCACTACTTTTTGCCGACTCTCTTTTTCTTTTCGCACCCTGCAATCCGTGATATAGAACTTGTGATTTAACAAAAGCTCGTGCAGCGCGTCAGATACGCCGACGCCGACTTCCTCAATGATACCCATTCCGGCATCCGCCTGTTCATTTTCCATGGCCGTTCCAATCATCTCATAGGAATCCACCGTGAGAACATCGTCTTTGGAACAGCGGTCGCAAATATAAAGTTCTTCTTTCACCATACAAAGCCTCTTCATATCCGCCGCTTCTTTGGCATAATCAAACGGAAAACAATCTCTTAGTTCCATGGTTCGCCCATACTGGTATTTACGGCTCACCTCCATGATTCTTTTGATGAGCGCCGTATATTCCCGAACCAGTCGGGCATCCATTCCCTCCGTCTGTTTCTTTATGATCGCTTCTTCCCTGTCTGGCTTATAAATCACATCCTCCGTCTCTGCCTTGATACATGCCACCTGATCTGCCAGGAACATTCTTTCCATAAAAAGCTTCCGAATCACTCCGTCCACTCGGTCAATATTTTTCCTTATTTCTGATAATTCCATTTGTACCTCACTTTTTTTCTTCACACAAAATGAAACAGAGGCCGTCACCGACAAATGGTCTCTGTCAGCGGCAACCTCTGTTTATTATATTATGTTTTTTCGAATATGCAAACAGGAAACTTTAGTTCATCTCACTCAAAACTGCGATTGCGTTTCCTTCCAGCATTCTGCTGCCATGTTCTTCCAGATACGCTTCATCGTATCTCAGTTCACCTGCTTTTCCTCCATATTCTTCGGCAGTAATCATAAATGCCACCGCCTGTGCATCCGATTCACACAGGGAGAAATCCACCAGCATGATGTATTCCTCGCCCGCCTTATACAGGGTAGAAAACAGATGTGATCTCTCGTTGAGCAGGGAACAAAACTGCGCCAGCTTGGAAAAATCTTTGAAAATTAATTTCCGCGGAGGAAAATCTGCCCCATTCTGTTCTTTTTTATCTGAAACGGCTGCATTATTTCCTGCGCTGCCGGTTGTCTTTCCTTCCTCTTCTTCCACATCGACCCTTCCCAAGTAAACATCCTGAAGATCTCTGGATATCTCCTCGAAGGCTTTTTCTTTCTCTTCTCCAGAAAGAGCATATACTTCTGCCAACCTCTCATTGGTAATCTTCTGATTAAGAGCAGACGTCATCTTTTTAATCTGATCCAGATCCCTGTCAATGGCAACATCTGGAAATGTACAGCTTATGGTAACCAGAAGCTGATCTGCCGGCAGGGATTTGGCGATGTAATTCTGTATACCGTTCTCCGTGTGCCAGTCAATGTAGTTCTGAGAATTCTTTACAATCGCATTGAGGAATTCCTCCATCTGCTTGCTATCTGTACTCAGTGTCTGTAAGTCAAATCCCATGCTGTCAATTTCCTGCTTATGGATCAAACAGCGTATCGTTTCATCGTCAATCTTCCAAAAAAACATCGTATCCCTCCTTCCTCCTCTTTATTATATCAAAATTATTAGCCATGTCAACACTCGAGTGCTAATTTCTTTTTTTATCAACAAAACATTTCTTTTCTCTTCTTCCTTTTCGTATTAATAATACACTCTTTTTCTTATCATAACACAATTTATCTGATTTTGTTACTTTTTATTTATAAATTTACAAAATATTAATAAAGCAAAAATATTTTAACAGAAAATAAAATACAGCAATTTTCTATGCAAACAAAACGGGTACAGCCATATGATATCATATGGCTGTACCCGCCAGGATAGTAGATGAATTAATCCATATCTCTTTTCGCTTTTTTCTGGCCGTAGGAGTTATTGAACACATCCACCATTTTTGCCATCTCGTTGTCATCAAGAAGCACCGGCTTTCCGATCATTCTGGCCTTCACGTAAACCTCGGCGCAGCCTTCGATCTGCTCCGCGATATTAAAGGCATTGAGAATATCTTTTCCTCCGGTGATCAGGCCATGATTTGCCATGAGGGCCGCGTTTCTGTCTTTCATGGCCTCAAAAGTGATCTCCGCCAGCTCCGGTGTTCCGAAAGATACATAATCACCACAACGCACATTCGGGCCTCCGGCAAAAGCAACCAGGTAGCTGGACGCCGGCAGTTCTTCCCGAAGAACAGCAAGTACGGTGCTGTACACGGAATGAGTATGTACCACGGCGTTGATGTCGTCCCTCTTCACATAGAAAATGCGGTGCAATTCATGTTCACTGGACGGCTTCCTCTTGCCGTCAACCACTTCTCCGTCGAGGTTTATCACCACCACATCTTCCGGCTCCGTCTCAAAATAATCAATACCGCTCGGGCTGATAGCAAAAAGACCTTCCTCCCGATTGAAAATGCTGATGTTTCCGCCGGTCCCCTTGGTCAGTCCATGCTCAATGAGCATTTTGCAGTATTTTACGACGTCTTCTCTTTCTTTCTGTAATAACATAATATACTCCTTTCAGCGACAAGCCGCATGTTATTTTATTGTATTACATTTTATATTCATAGAGCATAGGTCTTCCCTCGATAAACCGCTGCACGTCCTCCACGATCTGTCTTGTGTGGTTTTCCAGCACGTCGTCGGTGGCTCCGGCGATGTGAGGAGTTATGACCACGTTGTCAAGCTCCGTAATATACGGGTGGTTGCTGGCAATCGGCTCTTTGGCGTAGACATCGAAAGCCGCTCCGGCAATCCGTTTCTCCCTGAGGGCGTCAATGAGGGCCTCCTCGTCGAGAATGGCTCCCCTGGAACTGTTGATGAAATATGCCGTTGGTTTCATGAGAGCGATCATCTCCCGGCTGATGATACCGGAGGTCTGCGGCGTCACCTTCATGTGGCAGGTAATAAAGTCAGAATTTACCATCAGTTCTTCCAATTTCTCCACTTTTTTCACGCCCACTTCTTCAATGTCAATCGGGCAGAGGAACGGGTCGTAAATGAGAAGCTCCATGCCGATGGCGCGTGCAATCTTACCCACCCGGCGGCCAATACTTCCGTATCCGACGATGCCGAGAGTCTTGCCTTTCAACTGCGTTCCTTTAAATACCACATAAGGGGATCCCGGTTTCATATCCCATACCATATCCACTTTCAGACCCTCTTTGGTCTCCTTCACCTCATTTGGGTCCGCCGTAAACTGTCCCTCTTTGAGCGCCTTATATGCCATCGGGATTCTGCGGGCGATGGAGAGCATCAGACCGATGGTCATCTCCGCCGTGGTATCTGAATTGCGGCCCGGCGTATAGATCACAGGGATCCCCCTCTCCTTTGCCGCCTGCATGTCCACGTTAACCGGAGTAGCCCGCGTACAGGCGATAAGTTTCAGATTCGGCGCATTTTCAATGACCTTTCTGGTGATGTCATCGTAGCTGGTGATGATGATGTCGGCGTCTTTCGACTTCTCCATCAGTTCTTCTTCTTCCATTTTTGCCAGACCGATGGCCCATCCGTCCTTGACAACCTCGCCGATTTTGTACAAATCTTTTAACTGTTCTTCGTTATACTCCGCTGTAAAAAATATTTTCATATTTGTTTCCTCCTGCCCTATGCCATTTACTGGCGGTTCACTTTTTTCATCACTTCTGCCCGGTCTGTCCACAGAACCTCCAGAGAAATCCGGATACCTTTGTACAATTTATAAATATCCTCATATACCGCGCTCTGTTTTTCTCTCGGACGATAAACACATTCTGCCCGGCAGGCCTTCTGCGCCGCGTCGTCGTAATCCTTGTATTCACCTACAGCGATGCCCAGCATCATGGCTGCTCCTTTCGCCCCAAATTCGTTACCGTCAGAGACCACAACCTCCATTCCCAGCACATCGGCGATCATCTGTGCCCACACAGGACTTTTCGCCCCGCCGCCGGCCAGATAGATTTTGCTGTCAGATTTCGCATTCTGCAGACAATCTTTAATGGAAAGGCTGATGCCCTCGTAGACCGCGTGAATCAGATCCGCCCGCGTTGTATTGGCAGAGATTCCAAAGAAATTCGCTTTGGCATATGGGTGATAGAACGGCGCCCGCTCTCCAGCAGCGCTGATGTATGGATGATAAATGACTCCATGACTTCCCGCCGGAACTTCTTCGATAATCTTGTCTATCTCATCGAAATCCGAGGTCTTCGCAATCTCTTTTAACATCCAGTCAATGTTCGGAGTTCCGTTCATGGTAGGCATGAGATTCACAAATAAATCTCCCACGGCATGTTTCTCATATCGTGTACCCTCTTCTCCAAACACACATGTCTCTTTTTTCTTAAAGATTTCGTTGGCACAGGTGGTTCCGAGAATCACACAGATATCCTTGTCTGTCACTGCACCGATTCCCACAGCGGAAGCGATGACGTCTATTGCTCCCGCCGCCACCGGCGTACCATGAGCAAGACCCAGCTCATCTGCCACTTCGTCCAGTACATTTCCCACGATCGTATCGGACGCCACCGGCGGTGCAATGATATCCACATATTCACCCAAATCTAACTTCTTCAATAAATCCACGGCTATAGTTCCTGCTTTCGCGTCCATCAAAGATGTGCCGGAGTCACTGAAATCCCCATAAATGGTTCCGGTCAATTTATAACGTACCCAATCTTTGCAGAAAAACATCGTTGATGCCCGGTCCAACACGTCCTTCCGGTTATTTTTCATCCATTTCAGCAGCATCAGTTGTGTACCGGTCAACGGCGGGGTTCCGGTGGTCTCAAAAATCATCTTTCCCAGTTCCGGATTGGTCTGCGTCATATCTTCCACTTCATCAACTGCTCTTCCATCGCACCATAAAATAGCATCCTGCACCGGATGTCCCTCGTCATCCATCAACCAGATCCCTTCCCCCTGGGCAGTCACCCCGATACCAAGAATATCCTCCTTGTCCGCCGGTCCCTTTGCCACAAGGTTCTTCACGCACAGGGCCACTTTATCCCAGAGGATATCCATGTTCTGCTCCACATCGCTATCCCCAATGTATATCGGTTCGTTTTCCAGAGCTTCCACCAGAATTTCCTTGCCGCTGCAATCGAATAAAACTGCTTTTACACTGGACGTTCCTGCGTCAATACCAATAATATACTTCATTAAATTCCTCCTCCTGTTTTTGCCAGTCCACCACAGCCATGTATTTAATTATGATAACTTGAGTTTTTTCACAATGCGTTCCGCCGACAGATCGTCAATGATCAGTATGTCTACAACCCCCGAATTCAAACATCCAATAATCGCGTCTGTTTTATCCTCTCCCCCTGCGATCGCTATCACATTGGGAATATTTTTCAGAATGTCCATTCCCGCCTTGTTCAAACGGTTTTCCATGCAGTTATCATACCAGCTTCCATCCATCCGGACATGATTCATACAGATGTCTCCCACAAAACCATCCTCCAACAGCTGACTGAGATCTTTCTCCTTCAAAAAGCCCCTCTGAAACATGGTAGATTCCCTGGTCAGCTGACCGATACCGAACAGACCTACATCACATTTCTCCATCCATTCAAAGGACTTCTGGATGGTCCGTTCCTTCATGAGCATGGTTTTTGTCTCGGGATAGTCTACCACCGTAGGCGCATAGAACATATAACTTGCACAATCCAGCTTATTAGCCAGAGAGCGAGCAATCTCATCGGATTTTAACATTCTATCCCCTATGATATTTTGCGCGCCGACCATCTGAACAACCGTACATTCGCTGCGTCGTTTGTAAGACAGTCTGGCAATGACTGCCTCCAGTGTTTTTCCCCACGAGACTCCTATAGTCATATCAGACTGAAAAAACGATTCCAGAAATTGGGACGCACGGTCGGCCAGCATCGGCAGAAAATCTTTCTCCATATCATAGGTCTCCGCGATAACCACCTGGCGGATGTGAAAATACTCTTCCAGGGCGCTCTCATAATTGACATGGCTTGTGTTGTAACCATTTACTGTAATTGACACAATTCCCTGGTCCACCAGCGAATTGATGATCCTATTCACCTTCTGTCTGGTGAAAGACAATCGTTTCGCTATCTCATCTTGTGTCATTCCCAACGTGTAATACCAGTGCGCTATTTTGATATACAAATTTTTTTCATTCATTTGATCTTCCTCCGTTTTTTCAGGATTCTACAAACAGCATTGTATTACATTTGGAATCTTAATTTACATTTGTATGATACCCTCTTTTGTTACATTTGTCAATACAAATTACAAGTTCTCATTTCGAATTTGATGTACGATCCCATGTGAAAATTCTCTCTGTAATACTTCTGATCTTTTTGAAAAAACATTTTATTCCACACAAAAACCGCCCTGGTATGCACATGAAAAAGTACATTAACAAGGGCGGTTCTGGTCACGCTGTCAGTCTGAAATTCGCTTCACGTTTTGCTTCACGCTTTCCACAGACCATGCAGGTTACAGTATCCGTATACTGCCTCTACGGTCTCTCCCTCGCACAGAGAGAAACATGCCTGCGGCTTATCTCCTGGATTCAGCACTTTATGCTGGAATCCCTGGGATGTCTGCACATCAATCCATTCGATGTAATGCTCTTCTATCATCGGATGTTCCACGGAGCCAACCTGTACGCTTACTTTGTTGTCTTTTACTTCATAAACCGGCACATGTTTCTCAACCGCTGCGTCGGTTGTTCCCGGTACGAGTTCTTCCATCTTCTGTCCACAACACATAACCGGTACTTTGGAATCTTTTACTTTTGTGATAATGTTTCCACAATGCTTACAGACATAATATCTCAGTTCCATGATTTTATCCCTCCTATTTTCTTTGTGCAGAATATCCTATCCTGCCATATGTGATAAGTTCATCCACATGCATTTATAGTGTGCCTTACAAATCTATAATTATGCATCCAGACACTAGCATTATATCATATTATAGTCAAAATTTCCATCCATTCGCTTGTTTTATCACGACATACGCCTTGTTCCCTCAAAACTGGCGGAAAGTCGTTCAGAATGATTCCCGTGTTGGCAGATACCAAACCCACCGCGTTGCCGGTGGCCATGACGGAACTTCCCTTCAGAGCCGCTGCCACGGAAACAAGAATCTCCTGCATAGGGGTTGCGTAGCTGACGATGGTGACGCGATGATGTACTTGGAAAGACCAATTAAAAAAGACATGTAAATCATATGGTGACCTCCGTCGTACATAATTTAACTATGTCTTTCTTCTATAAATAAATATACCGGATATATGGCAGATTCTGATTCTCCATCTTTTCATATTAGTTGCTGCTCTTGCCATGCTCTGTTATGATTCTTCAGCTATGCCTTACCTGCTATTCTTTTATCGGCTGTAATCTTTCGGCTATTTTCCCTCTTCCTCATTCTCATCTTTCATATACTGCAACTGCTCAATCCGTTTCCGTATCTCATCCATCTTGGTATCAAGGCGGGCGCTCTCATCGGCACATTCTTTTAAATCCTGTGTAAGCTGCTCAATTTCCAGGTTCTTTTTGTATTTCAGCTTATGCTCCAGACTGGCCCAAAAATCCATGGCAATGGTTCTAAGCTGCACCTCCACCTTCATCATTCTTTTATGAGAACCCAGAAATATGGGCGTCTCCACGATCAAATGCAGACTCCGGTAACCGTTAGGCTTCGGGTTAGCTATGTAATCCTTCTTTTCTATCAAAAACACGTCATCCTGTCCCAGAAGACAGGAAGCCAGAAAGTAAATATCTTCCTGAAAAGAACAGATAGCGCGGATTCCGGCAATGTCCGTAAGATTCTCCTCTATACTCTTAGCAGAAAAAGGGATATTCTTGCGATGCATTTTCTCCACAATGCTGTCCACGCTCTTGAGCCTCGTCTTGATGGATTCGATGGGATTGCGGTCATGCTGAAGGGAAAACTCTTCGTTCAGCACCCGGAACTTCGTCTCGATCTCCATCAATGCGCATTTATAATAGGCCATCAGAGAATTGAACGGTTCCACCTGGTTCTTCAAAAGCTCTCCGATCTCCTGATTGCTCAGTTCCTCAAATAGCCTCTGCCGGACTTTTTCTCCAAAAGAAGTCTTGAGCATGTCCTCCACCGCGTTAAACACTTTTTTCTTTTGCTCCATGTATCTTTTTAACTCCTTTTCTGATTTTCTTTCTTCCTGACAGATATTTCCGTCCGTCAGGCGCGTCTGTGTCTATTTTACTACAATCTCCTGTTGATTACAAACGGCTGACCCACGGAAATTTCTTACTATTTTTTTAACAAATTTTGCGGAGGAACAGAGTGCTTTTCACCGCATAAAATTCGATGAAAAAAGCATTTCACGACTTTTCACAAAATAAATTCTATGCTATAATACGGAGCGAATGTAACAGTTTCGACATATTTCATAACA
>CAYULX010000036.1:0-11475 GCA_964445535.1 uncultured Eubacterium sp. | reverse complement strand
TTTCGACATATTCAGTAGGTCTGATTTTTGAAGCGCTATCTCTTTTTAGTTGTTTTTATGGGTCTTTTTCTTTTTTCTCATCGGGTATATGCATTTGAACATGGATACAAGACGGATTCCGACAGAATTTCCGCCACGGTGCGCTACGATATGGCGGTCTATCACTCCATGGACGGAGAGTTCAAAGAGTATCTGCCCTCCTTTTCCGGCGTGACGGCCGCCCAAATCTCTGATTCCTGGTATGAAGTGGAATACGAGGGAACATCCGGTACCGATTACGGTTACGTCACCAAAGAGGATTTCACCTATGACTGTCTCGTTTATGACGGGCGGGAAAAACAGCTCCTGGCCGATGGCACCTATGTATTCCGCCGTCATTCGGGCACGGATTACAGCTCACTGAGTCTGCGTTTTATAACCGCCGCTAAACAGCAGGCCAACGCCGCCTTTACCTGCCGGATCACCTGCATTGGCGACAACTGTTTTCAGATCCGCCGCAGTGACACGGGACAATATCTTTTGTCCGATCAGCTGCTTTCTGGCAGTCTCTCCGCAGAAGACGCCTCTGCCGTCTGGGGCGGCGCCGAAAAAGCAGGCAGTTTCCGATTCATGAGAAAGGGCAGTTATTATGGCATTCAGGACACGGGTACCAACCGTTTCTTCGGTTATAACGCCGCCGGACTGCTTTCTTTCACCAGCAGCCCGGACATTTCCTGGCGCCTGAACCGCACGCAAAAAGCAGTGGGCAGCTCCAATCTGCGGGTTTTCGTGCAATTCGATGCCGACTGGGCGGACGTCTACTATGGCAGCGGAACGAATCCGGATCCTTCTTCCAATAACTTTTGCACCTCCGGCTGCGGCGTCTTCGCGGTGATGAATACCATTTATTCCCTCACCGGGCAGTACGCCAACCCGAAACAGCTGGCCAATTATGCCGTAGAGAAACATTACCGCATCGAAGGGAGCGGCACCGACAGCGGCTTTTTCCAGGCTGCCGCCGAAGAATTCGGTTACAAATATGGTTTCCGCTATGACGGCAGCGGCGAATCCATTGCTCAGCTCAAAAAGAAGCTGAAAAAGGGCGATACCGCCATCGCCTATGTGCCTGGTCATTATGTGACCATCGCTGATTATGACAAAAAGAGCGGAAAATTCCTGCTGCTTGACCCTCATTACCTGCCAAAGCGTAACACCAGCTCCTTCGGCGACTGGGTCAGCGAGAAGGACCTGTCCGAAGGCAATCTGTACGCGCAGATGTTTTATTATTATACAGCGATTGATTACTGAATAGTAATTAATCGCTGTATACGGGCCAGCCAAGACTTATGAAAACAGAACATCCTCCTGACGGGCGTCTCCGTGGACGGTGCACATCTGAGATATTCTCATGCCACCGTCTCCTTCCCTGCAATTTTGCGATAAAAAGCCGAAGGGGTCATCCCTTCATATTTCTTAAATATTTTACAGAAATATCCGGACTCGCTGTATCCGAGTATAAAGGAAATATCAGAAATACTTAATTCTCCGGATATCATATAATATTTCGCCATATGCAGCTTTCTCAAATGAATATAATCCACCACGCTGATATGGAAATATTTTTTGAATATCCTGCTTAGATATCCGCTGCTGATACCCGCTTGTCCGGAAAGCTCCGTCAGAGAAATTTCATTATTTTTATTCTTTTCTATATACTGAAATACATGATTCATTCGTATATATTTCGTCACACATATCTGACGGAAAACTTCTGTGATGACCTGGATTATCCAGTTACAACAAAGCGTTTGTTCTTTTAACACCGACGAACTCAACGCATATTTCTGCATATAATAATTTTTCTGTTTTTGTTCAATCCCCGGAATCATAGAAAACAGGTGAAAGGCAAGAAAACGGAGCTTTTCTCGTCTCTTTTCTGGCAAATTTTCTTCCATAAGTTTCTCCGTAATCGTTCCGGCAGTATTCAACGCTTTTTTGTAATCTTTCTGACGCACCGCATCGAACAATTCTTCCACGGAGGAATCCTCCTCCCATTTTTCCTCCTCTTTACATGCGCAGATAAGGGCGGATAATATCGGTCTTGAGACAGGTTTTGAAAGATATCCTTCCACTCCCGCATCCATGGCCTCCTTCATCAACCGAAAATTACAATAGTTTGATAAAATATACACCCTCGCTTCCGGACACTGTTCTCTGATCAAAGCGCAGATATCAATACCGCTTTCTTCTCCCAAAATGATATCCATAAAAACAATCTGCGGATGGAAATGTTTCAGAAAACAAACGACCTGGTCTTTTGTTTCCGCAATGCCCGCCAGTCTGCAGATCTCCTGTTCAGAAAGCAATTTGGTAAACGCCTTTTGAAATAAAGAATCCCTGTCTATCAGTAGAATATCAATCATCCTCATCCCTCCTGCTTTTTCTTGTTTCCGGCATATCAAGTTGAATCATATTAGGATGAATCACCACATGGCAATCCCCCTCATATATGTGAGAAAGTCTTTTTTCTGTATTAAAAATCTGCTCTATCAGCAATGTGTCATCCACGATATGTTCCCTTCTTCTTTTTACCTTACTTCCCGCCAGAAGATAATCGGTATTCTGCAACTGTACCCGAATCACCAGACGCCCGTTCACGGTTTCTGCATCCAGATAAAACTTTCCCTTAAAATGTCCCGGAAAAACACCGTCGTTTATGACATACTCCACAAAAGGAAAAATGCTTAAAACCGGGATTTTTTTCCACTGTGCTTCCTCCTCACAGTTTATGACATAGTCAAACCGGCCGTCATACTGATTTTTTAACGTTTTTAAATATTTATCAATCTGACTAAGTTCCTGTTTTACCAGAACTTCTTCCAAATTCTCATCCACATAATAGCGAAATATGGAGGCCAGATCTGCCGTTACCTCCTCTGTCCGGTATGCATTTTCAAGAATTGCGTAATTCGATATTGTCACAAGAAAATTCAGCAAAAATTGAGGATATAATTTTGCTTTCAGCCTCTCCTGCTCTTTTTCCCCAATCTTTTCCTTTAGCCGGGCGCTGCTTCTGCGCATATCTGAAAGATGCTTTTCCTGCCGTTTCAAGGTAGACAGTTGTTCCCGAAGCTCTTCTTTTTCTCCCATCTCCTGTAGTATAGAAAAAAAGAGCTCGCTCAAAGCTTCAATCTTTTTCCGTGACAAAACAGGAATCTTGTTATAGTTTTTCCGTCTCTTCGCAGGTCTTCCCTCTCCATGCGCCAGTACCGGAAAAGCGGCTTCTTCTTCACAACGTACCCGGCCTCCCGCAAGGGCTCCCAGATACTGCTGATTGACCACGACGGGCGCCGCCATATTCACAAGTCCTTCCGGGCATTGAAACAACAGAGTTTCATTTTTTATGGTTGCTTTTGTCGCAGCAAGCGCCAGATTCATCTGGCATTCCCGGCAGACGGACGATTCTTTTTTTCCGGCGGCACAGTATCCGTTCTCCATGCCGGAAGAAACCACAACCTCCCCCTTATAATCAATAAAAAAAAGCGACATTCCCGATATCTCCGTCATCAACGAGAGCATTTTTTTCAGCTTTTCTCCTTGAAAGATCCGAAGCATACTACTTTTTCTTTCTTGAGAATAGTTTTTATTTTCATTCATAGATATTTTCTCCTGTCTCATCTGTTTTCCTGCAAACACATTAGAACAATATTTTTTCATAAAAACAACGGGGTATCGTCTCTTCTTAATATTCTATCATTTTTTATATAAATTTGAATTCTCTTTTTTGTGCTATTTTAACAATGTTTGTGTCTTTATTTGCTATAAAATGAAATTTTTTTATTTATTATTTGTTGTTTCAAAAATCTTTTATGACAAAAAATTCCACAAAAAACACTGCAAAACAGAGCTTTCTTTCCCTGTTTTGCAGTGCTTTTTATAATGAAACAATCAGGAGGAGAAAGTCCGTCTTTCTCCTCCCGCTTGTGAATCAGGCAGCGGCGTCCGCAATGGACGGCTGTATCAGATTTTATTTAAAATCCGGACAGTCAGATTTATCGTATTGAGAGTGTGTTGAGACCGATAATTCAGCGACTGCGCCGCATTGACCCACTGATGATTTTTACCATGGCTTTTACTGCCTTTTCTTTAAGTAATGGAACTTTATCTACCCGTTCCCACGGCAGATCAAGCTCCGTTCTTCCAAAATGACCATAGGCAGCGAGGGGTTCATAGGAAACCGTAGTGAGAGACAGTTCTCTTATGATTCCCGCAACGCTGAAATCAAATGTTTCTTTTACAATTTGTTCGATGACAGTTCTTGGAATCTCTTCGGTCTGGAAGGTGTCAATTTTTACAGACACCGGCTGAGAAACCCCAATGGCATAGGCAAGGTTTACTTCACATTTTTTACAAAGACCGGCCGCCACGATATTTTTTGCCGCGTATCTTGCCATGTAAGTTGCCGAACGATCTACTTTCGTCGGATCCTTCCCCGAAAAAGCTCCGCCGCCGTGACGGGCAATTCCGCCGTAAGTATCCACGATTATTTTTCTGCCGGTCAGTCCGGTGTCTCCAGCCGGACCGCCGGTCACAAATCTTCCTGTAGGGTTAATATGAATCTTTATGTCCGGCAGCATATTTTGGGGCTCAATAACCGCGTCAATCACGCTGGCACGAATATCTTCCTGAAGCTGTTTTGTAGAAACAGAAGCGCTGTGCTGTGCGGATATGATGATATCGCTGATTCCGGCTATGCTGCCATCCTCATGATAGGCAACGGTTACCTGTGATTTGCCATCTGGAAAGAGGTAAGGAAGGATTCTTTCTTTCCGCACTTCCGCCAAACGTCTGGAAAGCCGATGGGCGAAAGATATGGATAAAGGCATATATTCTTTTGTCTCGTCACAGGCATACCCATACATCATTCCCTGATCGCCGGCTCCTGTCTGTCCTTTTGTCCGATTGACCCCCTGCGCGATATCAGGCGACTGAATTCCGATATTGGTAAGAACCAGACAGGTATTTCCGTCCAGCCCTTTTTCCCTGCTGTCGTATCCGGTCTTCAAGATGGTTTCCCTCACCTTTCCCACCACGTCCACAACCCCTCGGGAAGATACTTCTCCCGCCACAAAGACCGTATTGTCAGAGGCCAGAGTCTCCAACGCCACATGGGCGCCGGGATCTTCCGACAAATACGCGTCCAGCAACGCGTCAGATATTCTGTCGCAGAGTTTATCCGGATGTCCCTCTGTCACAGATTCAGAAGTCAATAAATAATACTCACTCATTATCAGCCTCCTATCCTGCAGAGCAAACCTTCATTTTCTACAATTTCTTTTAATTCATCCATTAGAGTTTCTCCCGGTTTGGTCAGGCCGGCGAGTTCATAATCTTTTCCCATCATTGCATATTTATTGGAGCCGAAATCATGGTATGGTAAAAGATGCAGTTCTTTCACATTATCAAGATATGTAGCCGTAAATTTTGCAATGCAGGCGATGCTGACCGGATCGGCATTGAATCCCGGGATCACCGGCACACGGACGATCATTTCTTCCGCGCGTTCATTGATAAATATTGCGTTTTCCAGGATTTTAACATTATCCACGCCAGTATATTCTTTATGAATCTTCGGATCAAAATGTTTAATATCCATCATGACCAAATCCAGATACGGCAAAACTTTTTCTATGACTTTCTGCGAAGCATACCCTGTCGTCTCTATGGCGGTATGCCACCCGAGAGATTTGCACGTTTTTAACAATTCCACCAGAAACTCATGCTGTACAAAAGCTTCCCCTCCGGAAATCGTAATCCCCCCGCCGGAACGCCGGTAAATAACTCGATCCTGGTACAACTCCACCATGAGTTCTTCCACGGTCATCGTTTTTCCCGACATCTCCAGCGCCTTATGGTAGCACACCTCCACGCATTTACCACAGGTAATGCATCTGCTGTGGTCAATCTTACCCGGAAACGTTAAATCAGAAGCGCCTGTTGGACATACAATCTCACAGTTGCCGCATCCCACACAGTTGACGGCCTTAAACATTACAATGGGCTTTAACTCCTGTGATTCGGGATTACAGCACCATATACATCGTAAAGGACAGCCATTTAAGAAAACAATCGTTCTCACCCCCGGCCCGTCATTTACAGAAAATCTCTGAATATTAAATACAAGGCCCTTTACATTGACATCACTATATGGTTCTTTTAATTCCATAAGCACTTCCTCCAGTCATTCACTATCCATCAGAATGACTGCTCCGTACGTGCGATAATATCGTCCTGCACTTCTTTCGCAAGAACAGTCCAATGTGCAGAATATCCTGCTACACGGACAACCAGATCTTTGTAATTTTCCGGATGCGCCTGAGCATCAAGCAGAGTCTCTTTATCGATTACATTGAACTGTACATGCATTCCTTTTTTATCAAAATAATTGCGGACAACCGCCGAAAAGTTCATAAGACCCTGATCGCCTGCTACTGCGGACGGAAGGAACTTCTGATTATACAAAGTACCGTTGGAAATATTAAGCTGATCAAGCTTTGCTACCGAATTACCCGCTGCTGTCGGACCCTTCACATCATGGCCCTGACGAGGGGAAACGCCGTCCGCCAGAGGCGCGTTGCTGTACCGGCCGTCCGGAAGCGCCTGTACGTCCTTTCCAAATAATACGTTGGCAGATACCGGATAGCATCCTGCCTGATACTGTCCTCCGCGAGGGTTCTTATATTTTTCAACCTCATAGGAATAAATCTGGGTTGCTTTACGGGCGCACATATCCACAGCGTCGATATCGTTTCCAAAGCAAGGCGTCGCATCAAGAATATTCCGGATTCTGTCATACTCTGCCCGTTTGTCATCACTGACAGCGCAGTTTACCGCTTTTACGCCAATATCACTCAAATCAACAGAAGCTCCTTTTTCCGCAAGAATCTTCTTCACAACCGCATTGACAATGGATTCCATATCTTCTTCTTTGATATCTTCCATTGCCGCCGCCGCAGGTTCCGCGCAAGTCGGGCAGCTCAGTTTCACATATGGACCGTCATAGCATCCTGCGCCAAGCTCAGCGCCAAAGTTATGTTCCATTGCCTCATAAATCTGCTGCATGGTCAAATCCTTGTCCTCAAAGACATGCTTCTTAATCGCATAAATCGCATCGCCGGTATCTACATTTCCAAAAGCCTGCGGACCGGTGAAGTTGTAGATGGCTCCGCCTTCCATTACTGTCTTTCCTCTGCCGATACAGTCATCCACCAAAGCAGACATAAACGGCAGCGGCGCACGCTCTCTGTGAGCGATATCAACAGCATTATCTGATTCCACAAGTTTCTCCACAAAATATTTCATTTGTGTTTCAAAGGACTCATAGAGATCATCCATGGATGTCCATTCCGGCATTGATTTCGTTACCGGGCCTAACTGTTTACCGTCGCGGTTTTTTCCTCCGTGAATGGCAATGTCGAATACCTTTGCCACGTTGAAAAATGCAGCGTCGTGCCATCCGTCGGTTTTATTCGGGCACTGCGGCTCCACACAGCCGATGATGCAATAATTACGGGCGTCCGCCAGAGTCAGCCCTCTGTTGCAAAGCGCCGGAATAATCGCTTCGTCATTGTAAAAAGCCGGTACGCCCAATCCCAGTCTGGATAATTCGCAGGCCCTTAACAAAAATTCATCCGGCGTCTGGTTGTGAATACGAACGGAGAAAGAAGGAGCCGGCAGTTTTACATGCGCTGCGGCGTCCATACACATATAGGAAACCGGATTTGTGGCATCAAGTCCATCTTCTGTCTGTCCGCCTACGCCGAAGTTCTGGAATACCGCGTAACCGGCAAAGGCCTGATCAGATACGTCGTCACGGGTCTTATTGACATGGTTAAGCAATACAAAAATACAATCGATCAGTTCCTGGGCGAACTCTTTGGAAATCTCTTTGTCTGCTTCCAGGTATGGCCACATATACTGATCAAAACGTCCCGGAGAAATCGAATGGCCGTTGGCCTCAATCTGAACCAGAGCCTGCACAAACCAGAAAGACTGGCAAGCTTCATAGAAGTTTGTCGCTCCATTTTCCGGAACTCGGTCGCAGTTTTTAGATATCTGAAGAAGTTCTGCTTTTCTTACCGGATCCGTACATGCGGCTGCCATTTCCTCCGCTTTCTTGCTGTAACGTTTTGCAAAATTGATAGCCGCATTGTAAGTGATGATCACTGCCTCATAGAAAGCTCTTTTCTGCAAATATTCCGGATCATTTTTGTCCAACTTGCTCATGGCTTCCACCGCCTCCGCAATGACGCCTTTGAATCCTTTTTTGAGAACTTTACCGTAGTCCACACACACATGGCCGATACCGCCAAAATAATAATTTCCCACGGTAAACACGCCGCCCGCCTGGCAGTCAAGCGCTTCCTGACTCATGTAAGACGTCGCCAGTTCGCTGGTAGTTTTACCCTTCCAGTATTTAAATACTTCATGGAGGGTGTCCGCCGTCTCCTCTGTGATCACGAACGGATCGCACATACGGGTTGCCATTGTTTTGAACTCTTTTTCCACCCAGTCAAAAGAGAACTCCGGGCAAAGGTTGGTAGAACGTGGCTTTACAGAGAGCGCTCCGACAATCAACTCATTATCACGGATAACAACCGGAAGATGATTGAAAATCTTTTCATTGGCTTTTGCCCTTCTCATTACAGCAGGCATGCCTTCTGTTTCTTTGTAAGATTCTGTGATCAGAACGGCTCTATAAGGTTCTACTTCTGGTACTGCATTTACAACTTCTGCCTTTAAAGCTTTAATACGTTCGGTTGGCTCTGTAAACCCTTTTGCTATCATTACATTTTCCTCCTTTTTGATAACACGCCGCTTGCGGACATGCGATTAAAATGTTTTGAAAGATGATGACTCAGAACGAGGCTTCCCCGCCTCTGCGTCCAACCTGTAAATCAACCATTTTTTACTGAGCATTCATCTGTTTTCCATTATATCGGTTTGTCAGAATCTACATTTGGAATATCCCGTTGTTATATTGGCAATAATCATTCGTATTGTGAAAATGCTGACAGCTCTGAAGAATAAAAACTTTTTTTTGAAAAACTATTGAAAAAGAGGCCACTGTATCCATAGAATGCGGATAACTTTCCTGGTACGGATGTCCCCGGTGAATAAAGGGATTGACAATTCCCTATCCTTTTGATAGGATAACAAAAGTTAAGCTTAACTAACCACAAATCACAGCAGAGAGGATCAGACCGATTGAGATATGTATGGATTAATCCGGTGACCGACCGGATGTACGACAGGGAAACACTGAACGGTTTGCTGGAACGCCACGGCTTTTGCCGGGTGGTCTGTCGGGAGGACTGGGGCGCCGTGGTGAGAGAAAAATACCGGAAGCTGGCGGAAGCGGCCTCCGGAGCGGCGGCTTCCAGTGAGGAGGATTCTGAAGCGGCGGCTTTCAGCGCAGAAGTTTCCGGGGCAGTGGCGGACGTGAGGTGCCCGGCAGTGGAGCGCCTTTTGAGAGAAATGAATCTTCCCGGGCTGACGGTGCCGGATATTGAGCCCATTCTTCTTCACTGCGCCAGGGAGATCAGCGGCAGAGCCGACCTTCAGGGATTAGAGAAAGTGATCACTACGCCCTGCGCCGTTCTGGCGGAGGCGGGAAATCGTCTGGGGCTTCCGGAGACGGAGTTTGTGCCCTGGAACTGTTTTCTGAGACGGCTGGGAGTGAAGTTTCCCGGAAAGCCACTGGAGAGCAGTCCCATCCCGCCGGGATTTTTCGGAAACTCAGAGAAGACGGATGTGGTGACCGGGCCGGAAACGGTGGAACGATATCTGAAAGAAAAAGGATGGAGGGGTGCAAAGATGGTGGAATTTTTATACTGTGACGGGGGCTGTCACGGCGGCGACGGGGTGACCGGGCTGTGAGCCGGATCAGGCGGCTGGGACCGCCGGCTGTAGGGATTGCAGTGATTTTTCTTGTGTGGTACGCGGTTTGCCGGATGGAGCTGTTTAGCGCCTACGTGCTGCCGCCGCTGGCGAAGGTGTTTGACAGTTTCCGGAGTATGTGGTTGTCGGGGGAGATCTTCCAGGATGTGGGAATCAGCCTGGCCAGAGTTCTGAAGGGATTTGCCATCGCCTTTGTGCTGGCCTTCATTCTGGGAATGCTGCGGGCCGTAGTACCGGCTGTGGGGCCTTATTTTGAGTACCTGGTGCAGTTTTTCCGGAACGTACCGCCTTTAAGCCTGATCCCCCTGCTCATTCTCTGGTGCGGGATCGGCGAGACCACGAAGACGGTGATCATTGTGCTGGCGTCATTTTTCCCCATGTACTTAAATATCGTCAAGGGCTTTACGGGCTGTGACCGGAAGCTGCTGGAGGTGGGGGAGATGTTTGACTACAGCAAAAAAGAAACATTTTTAAGATCATCCTCCCCTATGCTTCGGCGGACATTCTGGTGGGAATGCGCATCGGCCTGGGCTACAGCTGGCGGGCCATCATCGGAGCGGAGATGGTGGCGGCGTCCACCGGCCTGGGTCACATGATCCTGTTCGCCCAGCAGATGTCCCGGACGGACAAGGTAATCGTGGGAATTCTGGTGATCGGCGTGGTGGGCTGTGTGACGGACCGGATCTTCGGCCTGGTGATCGGGATGCTGCTGAAAGGAAATTACGAAAATGGCTGGAATTGAAATCATAAACCTGAAAAAATCCTACCAGGTGGAGGGCCGGGAGCTGCCGGTGCTGACGGGAGTGAATCTGGAGATCCCGGAACGGCGGATCACTGTGGTGCTGGGCAGAAGCGGCTGCGGAAAAACAACGCTGCTGCGGCTGACCGGGGGTCTGGAGAAGGCGAATTCTGGGGAGATCCGCTTCAAAGGTTCCCATCGAACGGCCTTTGTGTTCCAGGAGCCCAGGCTCATGCCCTGGCTGACGGTACGGCAGAACATTCTCTTCGGCCTGCGGTGGAGAGAGAAGAAGGAGAGCGGTCAGAGGGCAGATGAGATCATCCGCACAGTGGGCCTTACAGGGTTTGAGAAGGCTTATCCCTCCCAGCTCTCCGGGGGAATGCAGCAGCGGACGGCTCTGGCCAGAGCCCTGGCTTACCGGCCGTCCTTTATCATGATGGACGAACCCTTTGCGGCCCTGGATCATTTTACCAGGGAGCAGATGCAGCGGGAGCTTCTGCGGGTGCAGAAGACGGAACACTGCAGCATCCTCTTCGTCACCCACAGCATTGACGAGGCCCTGTTTCTGGGAAACAAGATTGTGGTGATTGAAAAGGGAAAGGTAAAGCGAGAATTTGTGCTGGAGGAGCCGGGGGAGGAAAGAAATCTGCTGGACGATCGGTTTATCCGGCTGAAGCGTCAGGTCATCTTCGATCTGAATGAAAATGGAAAGGATATGGAAAAATCATAAAAAATAACCGGGATCCGGAGGCGGAGCAGACGATTATAATAATAGAAAAATAAAAAACAGGAGGACT
>CAYULX010000035.1:0-24989 GCA_964445535.1 uncultured Eubacterium sp. | reverse complement strand
AATTATGGCAAAGGCAGACCGCAGCATTGACCCGCGTATTTTAGCCAGCGCAAAGGAAGAGTTTCTTGGGCTGGGATTTGAGAAAGCATCTTTAAAAAGTATCTGTGAGAAGGCGCAGGTGACCACAGGAGCCCTTTACAAACGGTATAAAGGGAAGGAAGATTTGTTCTGCGCCGTGGTGGCGGATACGGTGGAGGATCTTCAGGCAATTTTAAAGGAGAAAAAGGGGAGCGGGCCGGGACGTCTACCCGATGAAGCTTTGATGAAGGCGTGGGACATGGACGAAGGATATATGATGTGGTGGTTTGAATTTCTCTATGAGCGCCACGACGGCTTCGTACTTTTATTGAAATGCGCCGATGGTACCCGCTACGCAAACTTCCAGCATGACTGGGTGGAAGAGATGACGGGGGCCACTTATGCTTATTATGAGGAGGCGTTTCGGAGAGGACTGACTACGGTAAAAATGTCCCATCAGGAAATGCATATTCTGCTCTCTGCTTTTTGGGAGACCATTTATGAGCCTTTTATCCATGCTTATACCTGGGAGCAGATAAAAGAACACTGCCTGCTGGTATGCCGGCTCTTTGACTGGTACCGGGTGTTCGGGTTTTCTTTGCCGGAAAATAAAAATGTATGAGTTTTGAAAATTCATACGGGCCGGAAGGGGGGAGAGATTTGTTTAAAAAAGTATTGGAATATGCAGGGGAATATCGCAGGAAGACATATCAGTCTATGGTGGTGATGCTGGCTGGCGTCGCCATGAGCGTGATTCCTTATCTGTTCGTATATCAGATAATCGCGTCACTGCTGTCCGGAGGCAGCTTGACAGTATCGGGCGTCAGCCTTCGGGTGGCAGCCATCGCTCTTTGCATGGTGTTGTACGCATTTCTATATGTGAAAGGGTTGGATCTGTCTCATGAGTCCGCCTATCATACCTTGATGAATCTGCGGATTTCTCTGCAGGGAAAGCTGGAAAAGCAGCCCCTGGGCGCTATCCAGGAGAAAGGCGTCGGTTCTCTGAAGAAAATGTTTATCGACGATATGGAATCTATTGAGCTGCTGCTGGCCCACGCGCTGCCCGAGGGCGTTGCGAATATCGCCATTCCGTTTTTTGTATTTGTCGCCATGTTTTTCGTGGACTGGAAGCTGGCGCTTCTATCACTATGTTCTCTGCCGCTGGGATTTCTCGCCATGATGTTTATGTACCATGCCGGAACCAGCAAAATGGACGCCTACTATGGCGCGGCAAGAAAGATGAATAATACCATTGTGGAATATATCAATGGTATGGAAGTGGTCAAAGTATTTAACCGGGACGGAGAGTCATATCAGCGATTCGAGACCGATGTGAAAAACTATCGGGACTTCACTCTGCACTGGTATAAAGTGTGCTGGCCGTGGATGGCCCTTTATAACAGCATCCTGCCCTGCGTGGCATTGTTTGTTCTTCCTGTTGGAAGTTATCTGGTTTTGCGGGGATGGTCCACGCTGCCGGATTTGATTTTGGTGTTGTGCATGTCCTTTGCGGTGGGCGCGCCGCTGCTCCGTTCACTGAGTTTTATGTCTACGCTGCCGCAGATTAATTATAAGATTGAAAGTCTGGAAGCAATGATGAATACGCCGCCGCTACAACAGTCGGAGGGACCATTCGCCGGCGCCGGATACGACATTTTCTTTGAAAATGTGCGGTTTACTTATATAGAAGAAGAGATACTCCATGGCATTTCTCTGAAAGTGCCTGAAGGCAGTATGACTGCTCTCGTAGGAGAATCAGGCAGCGGCAAATCCACGCTGGCAAAACTGTTGGTGCATTATTATGATGTGGACAGCGGCGCCGTGAAAATCGGTGGACAGGATATACGGGAAATGAGTCTGGAGGCCTTAAATGACTGTATTTCTTATGTGTCGCAGGAACAGTTCCTTTTTAACATGAGTCTCTTTGAAAACATCCGTCTGGGAAAGCTGGATGCTACAGAGGAAGAGGTGATGGAAGCGGCTGAAAAAGCCCAGTGTATGGAATTTCTCGGGCGTCTGGAAAAAGGTATTCACACCATGGCCGGAGACGGCGGGAAGCAGATTTCCGGCGGAGAACGGCAGAGGATTTCTCTGGCGCGGGCGATTTTAAAAGATGCGCCTGTTGTGATTCTTGATGAGGCGACGGCATTCATGGATCCCGAGAATGAGGAGAAAATGAACGAGGCCATCGCGGAAGTAATCCGGGGAAAAACCGTCATGGTCATTGCCCATGGTCTTTCTTCTATTATAAATGCGGATCAGATTTGTGTACTGGCCAAAGGCATGGTGGCAGGAACAGGCACTCATGAAGAACTGCTTGAGTGCTGTCCGGTTTATCAAAGCTTGTGGGAGGCTGCCAGAAGCAGCGCTTCCTGGAAGGTCAGCGTCAGGGAAGAACGAACACAGGAGGGAAATGAAGTTTGGAAGCGAACTTCCGAATCTACCATTATTGATGCAGCAAATGCGTCAGGAAAGAGGGAAATATGATTGCATTGATAAGAAGAATTCTACATGTTTCTGAGCAATATAAGGGGCGGATTCAGGCGGCATTTGTTTTTTCTTTTCTGAAATCTGTTTTGGCAAAGGCTCCCATTGGTATCGCTTTTCTGGTACTGTCGGCTTTCTATCGGGAAACCATGACGGCGGAAATGTGTCTTGCCGCCGGAGCCGGAATGGCTGCCTGCGTAATTTTGCAAGTGATATTTCAGCATGGAGCAGACCGGCTCCAATCCGCCGCCGGTTTCATGGTGTTTGCCGGAAAGCGGATGAAATTGGGACGGCATCTGAGAAAGGTGCCAATGGGATATTTTACGGAAGGTAATATTGGTAAAATCAGTTCCGTTCTTTCTACAGACATGGTATTTGTGGAAGAAAACAGCATGACAGCGCTGGCAGATATGATGAGTTACATTTTCTCAGAAGGGATTATGATCGTGTTTCTGCTGTTTTTTGATGTGCGCCTGGGAATCGCCGGAATTTTGATTATTCTGCTCATTTTGCTGGTGGCAAAGGAAATGAACAAGGAAAATATGAGAGATTCCGATATCCGTCAGGAGCAGAGTGAGAATCTCACAGAAGCCGTTCTGGATTTTGTGGAGGGAATCGGTATCGCCAAAAGCTATAATCTTCTGGGAGAAAAATCAAAAGAATTGTCGGCTAATTTCAGAAAAAGCTGCCGAACCAATCTGGACTTTGAGAAAAATCACGCACCCTGGCAGCGGCGTCTGAATCTCATTTACGGATTAGGCGTGGCAGCGATCATCGCCCTCTCTTTGTACCTGACCACATCAGGGCAGATGGATGTGACCTATCTCATTGGAATCATGCTGTTTGTTTTTGATCTGTTCGGCCCGATCAAAGCGCTGTATAGCCAGAGTACCCGTCTTACGGTCATGAATAGCTGCCTGGACCGGATGGAAGAAGTATTTGCCGAGGCGGGGTTGCCCGACGAAGGGACGCAAAAAATACCGGAAACCGCCGCCGATGTTCCTGAAATTGAGTTCAGGCATGTACATTTTGCCTATGGAGAAAAGGAAGTACTCCATGACATTTCCTTTTCAGCCAAACGGAATACAATGACCGCACTGGTGGGACCGTCCGGCGGAGGCAAATCCACCATTGCCAATCTGCTGACCCGTTTCTGGGATGTAAAATCCGGGCAGGTTCTTGTGCGGGGAAAGGACATTCGGGATGTGTCCCTCCATGATTTAATGGATCACGTTTCCATGGTATTTCAGCGGGTGTATCTGTTTCAGGACACGATTTATAATAATATAAGTATGGGACGCCCGGATGCGACGAGGGAAGAAGTCATAGAAGCGGCAAAAAAAGCGCGTTGCTATGACTTCATCATGAAGTTGCCGGACGGATTTGACACGGTAATCGGAGAGGGTGGCGCCACTCTCTCCGGCGGGGAACAGCAGCGCATTTCCATCGCCCGATGCATCCTAAAAGACGCGCCGATTATTATTCTTGACGAGGCCACAGCCAGCATCGACGCCGACAACGAAAGCTACATTCAGGAAGCTATCAGCGAACTTTGCCGGGGTAAAACGCTGCTGGTCATTGCTCATCGCCTCAATACCATCCGCCATGCTGACGAGATTCTTGTCATTGCCGGCGGAGCAATCACGGAAAGGGGAACCCATGAGCAACTCATGGCCAGCCATGGCATATATGAAAGGTTTGTCACCGTTCGGGAGAACAGCCGGGGCTGGAACCACCGACGGAAAAGGGCATAAAAAAGACCGTCCGTTTCTTTTCCGTAAACTTTGTCATCGAATTGTATAGTGAAAAACGGTCAGAGCGTCCGCCGCGCTGCAATAGGCTTTATCCCCACAAAACAGCCTTGTCTGACAGAAGGATGTGTGGTAAGGTATAGAAGAGATTGCTGACGGCGGATATGCTGTAAAGATAAAGAATAAACGTGTCGTCTGCGGAGAAATGTAAAGGCAGATACATATGGAGGGATACATTTTGGAGATAAAGTTTAAACCAGACCCAGAGAAGAAAAATACGGAGGCGGGAACGCTGCCGGAAGAGAAAGATGCGGCATTGTCAGAGGACAAGAATGTGATGCCGCTGGAAGAGACGACAAATGAAGAAAATGCCGGAGAACCAGCGGATGATAAAGGTGCGGAACCGGACAGCGAGGAAGGACGGGGGGCCGATGATTCCGGGGATGACACGATTTTAGAGACTGTCGGTGAGGCGGTGGAAAAGAAACCGGTGCGGCCGTGGCAGAAGATTTTACTGGCCACGGGCGTTGTGGTGCTGGCGGTGATGCTCACCTTTGCTTTTTCCATCTGGCGGGAGTATGCCAGGACAGAGTCCACGGAGGGAACTCCGGTGGAGGTGACTATCGACCAGGGAAGCAGCACGAGGCAGGTGGCGCAGGAACTGAAAGAGGCCGGAGTCATCCGCTATGAAACAGCTTTTTTACTTAAACTATATTTCTCTGATAATAGAGGAAAGCTTCGTTATGGAACCTTTGAACTCAATGACGGCATGTGTCTCGCGGATGTGATTGAGACGCTGGTGACTGGCGGTGCCCAGGAAGAAGAGGTATCTTTCACGATTCCGGAAGGGTATTCTATTCCGATGATTGCGGAGAAATTGGAAAATGAAGGAGTCATGAGTCAGGATGAATTTCTGACAGCGGTACAGAATGCAGCGGTGAATTTTCAGTATGCAGATATACTGCCTTCGGCGGACCAGGTATTTTATCAACTGGAAGGATATATTTTTCCGGATACCTACTTCCTGTCGGAGAATATGACGGGAGATGAGCTGGTCGCTAAGATTCTTGATGAGTTTGCGCAGAAGTTTGATGAACAGCGGCAACAGGAAGCCGAAGCGCTGGGAATGAGCGTGGAAGAAGTGCTCATTCGGGCTTCTCTTGTGCAGAAGGAAACAGAGCTTCCGGAAGAGTACGGCATGGTGGCCGGCGTGATTAATAACCGGCTGGCGCAGAATATGCGGCTGCAATTTGATTCCACGGTGGTCTATGCGCTGACGAAGGGAATGTACGGAGTGGACCGGGTCCTGTATGCGGATCTGGAAATCGATTCTCCATACAATACTTATATAAATGAAGGTCTTCCTGTGGGACCGATTTGCAGTCCGAGTCTCGAGGCTATTGACGGTGTGCTGCATCCGGAGGAGCATAACTATTTATATTTCCAGACAGACCAGGTGAAGAATGACGGATCTAACCTGTATTTTGAGACTTATGAGGAACACGCGGCGGCTGCGGCCACCACGGAAAATCCGTCCGCATCCTCTGAACAGACACAGGAGACCACCGCGGCGGGACAGGAATAATACAAAAAAATATAATGAAAAGTCATAAAGAACAATTGATAAATCTGACGAATATGATATAATAATGTTATGAAATTATTTTCTACATGAAGTACCCCTCACTTCAGGAAGACGGTTGTGCGTAAGATGCACAGCCGTTTTTTCTTTAGTCAAGCGCTTTACTGATAATGTAGAAATGTGAGTGAAATGGTTGGCGGTCTTTTAAATGAGGGATATTTTTAATAATGTGAGGAGGAGAGAAGAATCGAGGATATTTTATGCCGGACAACTATCGTTGTATTTTGTGTGCTTCTGGGGATTATCTCTTGGACGGATTTTAAAACCATGCGGATTCCGGACAAATGGAATCTGGCGGTCTTTGTGACGGGATGCTGCGCGGTCTTTACAGTACCGGGACCGGATATAGTGGAACGTGCCCTGGGAATGCTGGTGATCAGTGTGCCGATGCTTGTGACGGCGATGTTGGCGCCCGGCGGTTTTGGGGGCGGCGATATTAAGCTGATGGCGGCTGCCGGTCTCTTCCTCGGATGGAGGGGGACGATATTGGCTGCGGCGCTGGGAGTGATGGCAGGAGGACTGTGTGGAATATTTCTGCTGATATTCAAAAAAGCGGGACGCCGGGATGTATTTCCCTTTGGGCCGTGTCTGTGCGGGGGAATATTGGTATCATTTGTAATATTATGCATCCAAGGCTCATATCTTATATTATGAATCAATGGTGCGGAAAACGCGGTATGCAGGGATGTTTCTATAATATATTTTGTTGCTGTAAGCATCTGAAAATCAGCGCCATTCACAGAGAAAATATTGTGTCAAGGGCAACATTTGGCAGATTGGCATTTTTTAGGGTATAATATTGTATTTGTATACAAACATGGGCGATTTCGCTTTACAGATTCTCAAAAAAATGCTAATATTATGTCGAATTATAAACCATATCTTTAACTTATTAAGGAGGAAATTTCAATGCCTAGAGCAAAACAGTCCATGGATGGAAATACCGCTGCTGCTTATGTTGCTTATGCCTATACTGAAGTTGCAGCTATCTATCCTATCACACCATCCAGTCCTATGGCTGACTCCATCGATCAGTGGGCAGCAGCCGGACAGGAGAATATTTTTGGCCATCAAGTAATAGTAAATGAAATGCAGTCCGAGGCAGGTGCAGCAGGCGCTGTGCACGGTTCTCTGGCAGCAGGCGCTCTTACCACAACATTTACAGCATCTCAGGGTCTTTTGTTAATGATCCCTAATATGTACAAGATTGCTGCAGAGCAGCTTCCAAGTGTATTCGATGTTTCCGCTCGTACTGTTTCCACACAGTCTTTGAACATCTTTGGCGACCACAGCGACGTTTACGCCTGTCGTCAGACCGGTTTTGCTATGCTGGCTGAGACAAATCCACAGGAAGTTATGGACTTAAGCCCGGTAGCACATCTTGCAGCCCTTGAAGGCAAAGTTCCGTTTATCAACTTCTTCGATGGGTTCCGTACGTCCCACGAGATTCAAAAGATTGAGAAATGGGATTACGAAGACCTGAAAGAAATGTGCAATATGGATGCTGTAAAAGCTTTCCGTGAGCATGCGCTGAACCCTGAAAAACCTGCTATGCGCGGTTCCCATGAGAACGGCGATGTTTTCTTCCAGCATCGTGAGGCATGTAACCCTGTTTACGACGCTTTACCGGCTGTTGTAGAGAAATACATGGCAAAAATCAATGAAAAATTAGGCACAGACTACGATTTATTCAACTACTACGGCGCTCCGGATGCAGACCGTGTGATTATCGCTATGGGATCCATCTGTGACGTTGTCGAAGAAGTTATCGATTATTTGACAAAGGCCGGCGAAAAAGTTGGTTTAGTTAAAGTTCGTTTATATCGTCCATGGGTATCCTCCTCATTACTGAAGGTACTTCCTGAGACCGTGAAGAAGATTGCAGTTCTTGACCGTACAAAAGAACCAGGTTCTTTAGGCGAGCCTCTGTACTTGGACGTTGCGGCTACTCTCCGTGAAGCCGGACTTAATGATATTGTCCTTACAGTCGGTCGTTACGGATTAGGTTCCAAAGATACTCCTCCGTCCTCTGTATTTGCTGTATATACAGAGTTAAAGAAAGAAGATCCTAAGCCTCGTTTCACAATCGGTATCGTGGACGACGTTACAAATCTATCCCTGCCGGAGGTTAAACCTGCTCCGATCACAGCTGCTCCTGGTACAAAAGAATGTAAGTTCTGGGGTCTGGGCGGAGACGGTACCGTTGGCGCCAACAAGAATTCCACAAAGATTATTGGTGACCACACAGATAAATATATCCAGGCTTACTTCCAGTATGACTCCAAGAAGACAGGCGGTATCACAATTTCTCACCTGCGTTTTGGTGACAATCCGATCAAGAGCCCGTATTATATCAATCAGGCAGACTTCGTTGCCTGTCATAACCCATCTTACGTTGTAAAAGGCTATAAGATGGTTCAGGACGTAAAACCAGGCGGAATTTTCATGATCAACTGCCAGTGGAGCGATGAAGAATTAGAGAAGCATATGCCTGCTGAGTCCAAGAAATACATTGCAGACAACAATATTCAGTTATACACCATCAACGCTATCGATAAAGCGATTGAAATCGGTATGGGCAAACGTACCAACACAATCCTTCAGTCCGCGTTTTTCAAACTTGCGAACCTGATGCCGATCGAAGAAGCAGTTGAATACATGAAAGCTGCTGCCAAGAAGTCCTACAGCAAGAAGGGCGACGCAGTAGTAGAGATGAACTACAAGGCGATTGACGCCGGTGTAGATGCGCTTCATAAAGTTGAGGTTCCAGCTTCCTGGTCCAATCCGGAACCGGATGCTCCGGCGCCAAAGCTGGAAGGACGTCCTGCCACAGTGAAGATGGTGGAAGAGGTAATGAACCCGATCGGACTTATGGATGGAGACAATCTGCCTGTATCCGCATTCAAGGACAATGCAGACGGTCAGTTTGAACTGGGCGCTTCCGCATACGAGAAACGTGGTACGGCTGTAACCGTTCCTGAGTGGGACGCGGAGAAATGTATACAGTGTAACCAGTGTGCGTTTGTATGCTCTCATGCTACCATCCGTCCTTTTATGGTAAGCGAGGATGAGATCAAAGCTGCACCTGATAACATGAAGATTGCAGATACAAAACCGAAAGCAAGCGAATACAAATATACAATGAGCGTATCTCCGTTAGACTGTATGGGATGCGGCGAGTGTATCACGGTCTGCCCGACGGCAGCTATCCAGATGGTACCTCAGGAATCCCAGGCAGATCAGCAGCCGGTATTCGATTACCTGGTAGCAAGCGTTGGAAAGAAACCGGGCGCACCGGCAGACACAACTGTGAAAGGTTCCCAGTTCAATCAGCCGCTGCTTGAGTTCTCCGGCTCCTGTGCAGGATGTGCAGAGACATCTTACGCTCGTCTGATCACTCAGTTATTCGGTGAGCAGATGTACATCAGTAACGCAACAGGATGTTCCTCCATCTGGGGCGGCCCTGCTGCAACATGTCCATATACTGTAAACAAAGATTCCGGACAGGGTCCTGCGTGGGCGAACTCTTTATTTGAGGACAACGCTGAGCATGGTTTCGGTATGTATCTCGGACAGAAGACTCTGCGTGAGCAGGCTATCGCTAAATTACAGAAGATGGCTGCTTCCGATAAAGCGACAGACGAATTCAAAGCTGCATTCAACAAGTTCATGGAGACCAAAGAGAACACCAGAGAGAACATGGCTGATACAAAAGCTTTGATTGCAGAAGTCGAGAAAGCTGCCGCTGCCGGATGCCCGGATGCTGCAGATGTTCTTGATAAGAAACAATATCTTTCCAAGAAATCCATCTGGATCTTCGGTGGCGACGGATGGGCATATGATATCGGTTTTGGCGGACTTGACCATGTACTTGCTTCCGGCGAGAACGTAAACGTAATGGTATTTGATACAGAGATGTACTCCAACACAGGTGGACAGGCGTCCAAAGCTTCCAACATCGGTGAAGTTTGTCAGTTCGCTGCTGCTGGTAAGGAAATAAGCAAGAAGAGCCTTGCTGAGATTGCTATGAGCTATGGCTATGTGTATGTAGCACAGATCGCTCTGGGCGCTAATCCTAACCAGGCTGTGAAATGTCTCGTAGAGGCAGAAGCTTATGACGGACCATCCTTAATCATCGGATACGCTCCGTGTGAACTTCACGGAATTGCCAAAGGCGGAATGAATCACTGCCAGGATGAGATGAAGAAAGCCGTTAAGGCTGGTTACTGGAATCTCTTCTCCTTCGACCCTTCTAAGAAAGCAGAAGGAAAGAATCCATTCACTCTGACGTCCAAAGAGGGCGATGGTTCCTATCAGGAATTCCTGAACAACGAGTCTCGTTATACTCGTCTGGTAAAACCATTCCCAGAAAGAGCAGAGAGACTCTTCAAAGAATCCGAAGAAGCTGCAAAGGCTCGTTACGAGAAATTGAAGAGAATGATAGAACTCTACAAATAAAATATATCTGGAAGTGCCGCGCGCACGATTCTCAGATATGGATGAGGCGGAAAGAGACACATCTTTCCGTCTCCCAATATAAAATGTACAAAGACTCCTGCGGGAAATATTTTCCTGTGGGAGTTTTTATTCGCATTATCATGCAGCGTGTAAAAAGGTCAAAGTGACAGTAGATAATATTAGTAAGAAGAATATCTATAGAATAGCATCCATGAAGCTCCTAGAGAATGTGTCTCTTAAGGTCGTGGATGCTATTTTTCTATATTGGTCGGAGAAAAACAACTGTTTTTTGACTGTTTTTGTATATAAATAGAGACCTTGCCAAGCTGTTTTATATTTGTGAAGGAGAGAAATAATTTCCATTCGTTTTAAATTGTATCAATTGTATATATAAATGCGTTATGCGAAGGCTGGCACACTATATCACTAAAAAGAATTGAATTTTTTTGAATGCAATAGGCCGGATTTTTAGAGAAAATTGTGATTAATAAGAACAAAATAGGAGACATAACCAGAAATAATCTAAAAATAATAAAATTTTATAATTAAAAACTAATTATTAGACAATAGATTAAAATGTTTATATTTACAAATTTGCTAAAATACGGTAAGATGATAACTGCAAGATAGATGAGAAAGAATATCATGTTTGGATTATCTATAACTGTATAAGAGAAAGGGTGAGAGCATGTACCATCAGGAGAGAGTGCAGAAGGGCCTGTATGATTCTTCCTTCGAGCATGATAACTGCGGTATTGGAGCCGTGGTGAACATCAAGGGGATCAAGAGCCATGCGACAGTGTCCAATGCATTGAAAATTGTTGAAAATCTTGAACATAGAGCCGGCAAAGACGCCGAGGGTAAGACAGGAGATGGAGTAGGAATCTTAGTACAGATTTCCCATAAGTTTTTTAAGAAGGCCTGTGATTCCCTCGGCATTTTCATTGGTCAGGAGAGAGATTACGGTATCGGTATGTTCTTCATGCCGCAGGATGAATTGAAGAGAAACCGTGCCAAGAAAATGTTTGAAATTATCGTAGAGAAAGAGGGACTGAATTTCCTCGGCTGGAGAGAGGTTCCGGTGCAGCCGGAGATTCTCGGGAAGAAGGCAAGGGACTGTATGCCTTATATTATGCAGGGCTTTGTAAAACGTCCGTTTGACGTGCCGAGGGGTGTGGATTTTGACCGCCGCCTTTATATTGTAAGAAGAGTATTTGAGCAGTCCAATGATTTCTCCTATGTGGTTTCGCTGAGCAGCCGGACGATCGTATATAAAGGAATGTTCCTGGTGGGACAGCTTCGTAATTTTTATGCGGATCTCCATGATCCGGATTATGAATCCGCCATCGCGCTGGTACATTCCCGTTTCTCCACCAACACAGTGCCAAGCTGGGAGAAAGCGCATCCGTACCGTTATATCGTACACAACGGTGAGATTAACACCATCCGGGGTAATGCCGATAAGATGCTTGCTCGAGAGGAAAAGATAGAGTCCGATTATCTGAAAGATGAAATGACCAAACTGACTCCGGTGGTGAACCCGAACGGTTCCGACTCCGCAAGGCTTGATAATACACTGGAATTCCTGGTGATGAGCGGTATGCCGCTGCCTCTGGCTGTGATGATCACCATACCGGAGCCGTGGCAAAACGATGAGAGCATGAGCCGGGAGAAGAGAGATTTCTACCAGTATTACGCAACCATGATGGAGCCGTGGGACGGCCCGGCGTCCATTTTGTTCTCCGACGGAGATATCATGGGAGCTGTTCTGGACAGAAACGGTTTAAGACCTTCCCGCTACTATATTACCGACGATGACCAGTTGATTCTTTCTTCTGAGGTGGGTGTGATGGATTTTGATATCACTCACATTGTGAAGAAAGAGAGACTGCACCCGGGCAAAATGCTTCTGGTTGACACGGTAAAAGGCGAGCTTATTGACGATGAAGTATTAAAAGATTCTTATGTGAAGAAACAGCCTTACGGCGAATGGCTGTCCGACAACCTGGTACAGCTTTCTGAACTGAAGATTCCGAATGTGGCTGTGGAAGAATACGACTACACGGAAAATAATCGTCTGATGAAAGCCTTTGGATATACTTATGAGGATTTGAAGGCAGCGATTCTTCCGATGGCCTTAAATGGAAATGAAGCCATCGGAGCCATGGGAATCGATTCTCCGCTGCCGGTGCTTTCCAAAATGCATCAGCCGCTTTTCAACTACTTTAAGCAGATGTTCGCGCAGGTAACCAATCCTCCGATTGACGCCTTGCGGGAAGAAATCGTCACCTCTACTGCCATTTACATTGGTGACGAAGGAAATATCCTTGAGGAAAAGGCGGAGAACTGCCGGGTATTAAAAGTAAACAATCCGATTCTTACCAACACGGATTTATTAAAGATTCGTTATGCGAAGATTCATAACATCGTGACAAAAGACGTGCCGATTACCTATTATAAAGGTACCAATCTGGAAAAGGCCATTCAGCGTCTCTGTATTGAAGTGGATCAGGCGCATAAGAACGGTGCGACGGTTGTCATTCTGACTGACCGTGGCGTGGATGAAAACCATGTGGCGATCCCGTCTCTGTTGGCGGTGTCCGCCGTGCATCAGCACCTGATTCAAACGAAAAAGAGTACATCTGTGAAGATTATTCTGGAGAGCGGAGAGCCGAGAGAAGTGCATCATTTTGCCACGCTGCTTGGTTACGGCGCCTGTGCCATCAATCCGTACATGGCGCAGTTTGGTATCAAAAAGCTCATTCAGGACGGTCTGCTGAAAAAAGATTACTATGCGGCTGTGGATGATTACGATAACGCCGTGTTGCACGGCATCGTAAAGATTGCCTCCAAAATGGGTATTTCTACCCTGCAGTCCTACCAGGGCTCCCAGATTTTTGAGGCGGTGGGTATCAGCAAAGATGTCATTGACAAATACTTTACCAATACGGTCAGCCGGGTGGAAGGTATCACCCTTGACGATATCGCGGAAGATGTGGATGTGCATCACTCTAAAGCCTTTGACCTGCTGGGTCTGACCAATGACTTGACGCTGGACAGCGAGGGAAGTCACCAGTACAGAAGCGGAAAAGAAGAGCATCTGTATAATCCGCTGACCATTCATACATTGCAGGCAGCCACATGGACAGGAAATTATGAGCTGTTTAAGCAGTATACGTCCATGGTCAATAAAGAAAATGCACCGATTACCCTGCGGGGACTGATTGATTTCAATTATCCGGAAAAAGGTATTCCTATTGAGGAAGTGGAACCGGCGGAATCCATTGTGAAGAGATTTAAAACTGGCGCCATGAGTTATGGTTCCATCTCCAAGGAGGCCCATGAGACCCTGGCCATCGCCATGAACAAGATTCACGGTAAATCCAACACCGGTGAAGGCGGCGAGGATCTGGAGAGACTGATCATCGGGCCGGACGGGCTCAATAAATGTTCCGCCATCAAACAGGTGGCATCCGGACGTTTTGGCGTCACCAGCCGTTATCTGGTCAGCGCCCAGGAGATTCAGATTAAGATGGCCCAGGGTGCAAAACCGGGTGAAGGCGGTCATCTGCCGGGCGCGAAGGTTTACCCGTGGGTGGCAAAAACCAGACATTCAACGCCGGGCGTGGGTCTGATTTCCCCACCGCCACACCATGACATTTACAGTATCGAGGACCTGGCACAGTTGATTTACGATTTGAAAAATGCCAATAAAGACGCCAGAATCTCCGTGAAACTGGTATCTGAGGCAGGCGTCGGCACGGTAGCTGCCGGTGTGGCGAAGGCAGGCGCACAGGTTATCCTGATTTCCGGTTATGACGGCGGTACGGGAGCGGCCCCTAGGAACTCTATTTACAATGCGGGACTTCCATGGGAGCTTGGTCTGGCGGAAACGCACCAGACATTGATTCAGAATGATTTGCGTAACAAGGTTATCATTGAGACCGATGGAAAGCTTATGAGCGGAAGAGATGTGGCCATCGCGGCGGCTCTGGGAGCAGAGGAATTCGGTTTCGCCACCGGTCCGCTGATTACCATGGGTTGTGTGATGATGCGTGTTTGTAACCTGGATACCTGTCCGGTGGGCGTGGCCACACAGAATCCGGAACTGAGAAAACGTTTCAAAGGAAAACCGGAATATGTCATCAATTACATGATGTTCATCGCCCAGGAACTACGGGAATACATGGCAAAACTTGGCGTTCGTACCGTGGATGAGCTTGTGGGACGGACGGATTTGCTGAAAGAACGTCAGGAAGCCGAAGAAAAATATCATCTGGATTTATCCAATATTCTGGATAATCCGTATCTGGATAAGACGCAGCCAATCTGTTACAGCAAGAAGAATGAATATAATTTCGAGCTGGAAAAAACCGTCGATGCGAAGATACTTTTCAATAAATTAAAGACAGCATTGGATAAAAAGCAGAGGAGGAGCATTTCCATTGATGTGGGAAATACCGACAGAGCTCTGGGGACGATGTTCGGAGCAGAGATTACGAAGAAATATCAGGATACGCTTGATGATGATACATTTACTGTGCAATGTACCGGCGCCGGCGGTCAGAGCTTCGGAGCGTTTATTCCAAAAGGACTGACTCTGGAACTCATCGGAGACAGTAACGATTACTTTGGAAAAGGTTTATCCGGCGGAAAATTGATTGTGTACCCGCCTAGGGGCATCCGTTTCAAGGCTGACGAGAATATCATCATCGGAAACGTGGCGCTTTACGGAGCGACCAGCGGTCAGGCCTACATTAACGGTGTGGCGGGAGAACGTTTCTGCGTTCGTAACTCCGGTGCCACAGCGGTTGTAGAGGGCGTCGGTGATCACGGCTGTGAATACATGACTGGAGGAAAGGTTCTGATTATCGGCAAGACCGGAAAGAACTTTGCGGCTGGTATGAGCGGCGGCGTGGCCTATGTTCTGGATGAAGACAGCGATTTGTATCTCCGCCTCAACAGGGAAATGGTTTCTTCGGAGCCGATCGTATCAAAATACGATGTTATGGAGATAAAGGATATGATTACAGACCATGTGGCATATACAAACTCCGAAAAAGGAAAAGAAATTTTGAACAATTTCAGCGAATATCTACCGAAATTCAAGAAAATCATTCCGCATGATTATAAGAAAGTATTGCAGAAGATTTCCGAGCTGGAAGGCAAAGGATTAAGTGTAGAACAGGCGCAGATTGAAGCATTTTATGAGATAAAAAGAGGATAGGAGGGGAGAATTGTGGGAAAGCCAACTGGATTTTTGGATTATGAAAGAAAAGAAAGCATGGCGGAAGCGCCATTAAAACGAATCAGACATTTTAATGAATTTCACACCCCGCTGTCCCGAAAAGAACAGGAAATACAGGGAGCCAGATGTATGAACTGCGGTGTGCCGTTTTGTCAGTCCGGTATTTTGATTAACGGAATGGTGACCGGATGTCCGTTGAATAATCTGATTCCTGAGTGGAACGACGCGACTTACACAGGAAACTGGGATGAGGCATACCAAAGATTAAGAAAGACAAACCCGTTCCCGGAATTTACCGGGCGGGTCTGCCCGCATCCTTGCGAGGTGGGCTGTACCTGTAACTTAAACGGAGACCCGATTAACATTAAAGAAAAAGAGCTGAGCATCATCGAGCGGGCTTACGAGAGTGGAGTTGCCAAACCGGAACCGCCGGCCGTGCGGACCGGAAAAAAGGTTGCTGTCATCGGTTCCGGCCCGTCGGGACTGACGGTGGCCCATTATCTCAATATGCGTGGACATTCCGTGACGGTCTATGAGCGTTCCGACCGTCCGGGCGGACTCCTGATGTACGGAATCCCGAATATGAAGTTAGAAAAAATCTACATTGACCGGAAGGTTGACATCATGAAAGAAGAAGGTGTCGTCTTCAAAACCAACGTCAATGTGGGTATAGATGTCAAGGCAGAGGAATTAAAAGAAGAGTACGACGCCGTCGTATTGTGCTGCGGCGCATCCAATCCAAGAGATTTAAAGGTGCCGGGAAGAAAGAGCAAAGGAATCTATTTTGCGGTGGACTATTTGACCGCCACTACAAAAAGTCTGCTGAACTCCAACTTTGCTGATAAGAAATATATCGACGCCAAAGATAAAAATGTTATGGTCATCGGCGGCGGCGATACAGGAAACGACTGCGTGGGGACTTCCATCCGTCTGGGCTGTAAGAGTATGCTCCAACTTGAGATGATGCCGAAGCTGCCGGATGAGAGACAACCGAACAACCCTTGGCCGGAGTGGCCGAGAGTCTGCAAGACCGATTACGGCCAGGAAGAATCCATCGCCGTCTTCGGAAAAGACCCACGGGTTTATCAGACTACAGTTAAAGAATTCATCGCCAACGAAAACGATGAAGTCTGCAAGGCAAAACTTATCAAACTGGAAAGCAAGTTTGACAAGAAGTCCGGCCGGAACATCATGGCCGAAGTGGCCGGCAGCGAATACGAAGTTCCGGTGGATCTGGTGCTTATTGCGGCAGGATTCCTGGGAAGCCAGCCGTATGTGACCAAAGCCTTCGGTGTGGACACCAATGAGCGCAGCAACGTAAAGACAGAAGTAGGTTCCTACAAGACCAACGTGGATAAAGTCTTTGCGGCTGGAGACATGCACCGCGGACAGTCCCTGGTGGTATGGGCCATCCGGGAGGGTCGCGACTGTGCGAGAGAGGTTGATTTATCTCTTATGGGATACACAAACCTGTAACCACCAGGTTTCGGGCGCGAAGCGCGAAGCAATCCGGGTGATTGCAACAACGGGTATTACAAATACCTACATGACAAACAGCCAATCAGTTTTATTTCGATAACATAATAACTTTCTTGGTCTGGCGGGCCGGAGCGGCATGGATATGCCGCCCCGGCCCGTTGGCATGGGCGTATGGGAGAATCTCTCTAAATGAGAAAAAAAGAGGAGCATTTTTGTTTTATTTGTGCTAGAATAGCAGTGTTATTCTGTTGGTCTTTACAAACGATAATAAAAACGAGGAATTACCGTAGTTTTGGTCATGCAGATATGAAACGTTTTGAAAATTGTATGAAAAGAACAGGAGTGACAGTATGAATTTAGAAGAAAAAGCATTTGTGAGTTTTATGCAGAAGTTTGATGATCACCCATTTACCATCAAGATCGGCGGAGAGGAGATACAGATCGGCGAAGGCAAATCGGAATTTATCGTTGTTTTCAATAAGGTCCCTTCCATGAAGGATCTGCTGACCAGTACTTCCATCGCCCTGGGTGAAGCGTACATGGACAGAAATCTGGAGATTGAGGGAGATCTTTTCCATGCCCTCAACATGTTCATGGGACAGATGGGCAAGTTTTCCACCGACAAGGAGTCTCTGAAGAAGCTTATTTTCACCTCCCTGAGCAAATCCAACCAGTCCAAAGAGGTTTCCTCCCACTATGATATCGGAAATGATTTCTACAAACTGTGGCTGGATGAGACCATGAGCTATTCCTGCGGATATTTTAAGAATCCGGATGATACTCTGTATCAGGCGCAGGTCAACAAGGTGGACCGTATCCTGGAAAAGCTGTATCTGAAAGAAGATATGACCCTTCTGGACATCGGCTGTGGCTGGGGATTTCTTCTCATTGAGGCGGCGAAGAAATACG
The DNA here is from genome assembly GCA_964445535.1 of uncultured Eubacterium sp. Taxonomy (GTDB): domain Bacteria; phylum Bacillota; class Clostridia; order Lachnospirales; family Lachnospiraceae; genus Anaerobutyricum. Next base: position 6,997 of record CAYULX010000035.1, on the reverse strand, counting down.
GTGTCAAAGGCGTCGGCATCACCCTCAGTAAGGAACAGAAGAAGAAATTTGAGGAAAGAATCGTGGAGGAAGGTCTGGAAGGCCGTCTGAAAGTGGAACTGATGGACTACCGTGATCTGCCAAAGAGCGGCATGAAGTTTGACCGTGTGGTCAGTGTCGGCATGCTGGAGCATGTGGGCCGGGATAACTATGATCTGTTCATGCACAGTGTCAAAGAAGTCATGGAACCGGGCGGATTATTCCTTCTTCACTATATCAGTGCCCTTCAGGAACATCCGGGTGACGCATGGATTAAGAAATACATTTTCCCTGGTGGAGTTATTCCGTCATTGAGAGAAATTATCAATATTGCCGGAGACCATCGTTTCTACACTCTTGACGTGGAGAGCCTGCGCCGTCACTACAACAAGACTCTTCTCTGCTGGAATAAGAACTTCCAGGAGCACAAGGACGAGGTTGTGGAGATGTTCGGAGACCGGTTCGCCCGCATGTGGGAGCTTTATTTATGTGCCTGCGCGGCAACTTTCATGAATGGAATCATCGACCTGCATCAGATTCTGTTTACCAATGATGTAAATAATGAGCTGCCAATGACCCGGTGGTATTAAAAGAGAAATTGCTTTATAGCTGTAAATATGACAAAGTTCCGGGGCTGCGGAATGGTCAGGCTGCAGGAAAGCCTGTCCGGGTATCATCATATTTTTTATCCCACTTCGGGTGGAAAATCCTGCAGAGCAGGAATCTTTGATCACTATGTTTTTACAAAAGGAGAGTTTATTATAATGAAGATAATTCTGGCATCCGGCTCTCCCAGAAGAAAAGAACTTCTGGCACAGGCCGGATATGATTTTATTATAGAGGTCAGCGATGCGGATGAAAATATACAGGCAGACCATCCGGGGGAACTGGTGGAGGAACTGTCTCATCGCAAGGCGGCGGCTGTGGCAAGACATTATCAGAATACGGCGGACAGTGTGACAGGGCAGCATCAGAACACGGCGGACGGTGTCACGGTGATTGGCGCGGATACGGTGGTGGCCGTTGACGGAGAAGTCCTTGGCAAGCCGTACGGAGAGGAAGGCGCCTTCCGGATGCTCCGTTCTCTTTCCGGCAGAACCCATCAGGTCTACACCGGCGTTTCCCTTCTGCTGATTGCGGAAGGCCGTCTGGTGGCAGAGGAAAAGTTTCATGTGTGCACCGATGTGACCATGCGGGAGATTTCCGATGGGGAAATCCGCCGGTACATTTCTACAGGAGAGCCCATGGACAAGGCGGGTGCCTACGGAATTCAGGGAAAGGCCGCCGTGTTCATCTCCGGTATCTGCGGAGATTATTATAATGTGGTGGGGCTGCCGCTCTGTGAGACAGTGTGCCGCTTGCGCCGGTTGTGGAAGGAAAACGGAATTGATGAATAAGAGCAAAAGAAATATGGTGCGAAAGACAGAGTCTGCGGGAGAAGAACTTGCCCACGAGGAGGAATCAGAAAAAGATCAGCATCTGTCCGGGGCGTAGCCGGACTGACCCTTTCATATTATACAGACATCGCAACCGGGCCGATGATTGTGCTGCTGGCTTCCGGTGTGTTTTTCCTATAATGTAAAAAATAAGCCGGCGGTTAGCCGGCTTAAAGAGGAGAGAAAAGTATGAAAAAATCTATGAAACAAATAACTGTTTTGTTATTTGATGTCTTTATTCTAATGATTTTCTGTGAACGATTTGTGAGGAAATGTTGAAGACTTTTTGAGGAAATTATGGAAGAAATGTGAAGGGAATTCACATCAGTATTAAGTAGGTTTCCTTCCATGTCTCCGATGATGCCGGCCGGCAGGGCGCCGATGGACGCGCCCAGTACGTCGCCGCCAAAGGAGGCAATCAAGTTGATGAAAGCTGCTAATATAGAAAAATCCTCCTTTGATTTTTGCATTTCTCTGCGGCGAATGTACAAAAATCTCGGGTCAAAATAATGAGTATTTATACTGTACAGGGGCTTTTATTTATCAGTAAACAATAAAAAATGGCAACAAAAAAAGCACGAGACGGGATTCGAACCCGCGACCCTCGCCTTGGCAAGGCGATACTCCACCACTGAGCCACTCGTGCATGTTTGAGATATGTTATCTCTCATCTAAGAAAGATTATATCATAAATATTCATATTGTCAAGAACAATTTCAATTATTCGGAAAATTTTTAATAAGTTGTTATCACCAGCGTGATGAGCTTTATCAAAGTTTTTGTTCCAAAAAAATGGAAGTTATTCTGAAAGCGGGTGATGGGAATCGAACCCACGTATCTAGCTTGGAAGGCTAGTGTTCTACCATTGAACTACACCCGCATATCTTAGCGACGAAATTTATAATATCATAAGAAAAAGTAAAATGCAAGTATTTTTTCAGGTAAATTATTTGTGAAATCTTGCGTTTTCTGTAAAAGATGATATATTGTCTGTGTATAATTATTTCAGAAAAGCAGATGCGATTTCTTGACCAGTAATATTGTATCATACAGTATCATTTTGTGGGAGGTAACTGCCAATATGCGCTATTTGTTATGCGGCATCAACGCAAAATACATTCATTCTAACCTGGCCATTTTCTGCCTGAAAGCCTATGCAGAAAAAAAAGGGCCGGCCAATGCGGAATATGTGATAAAAGAGTATACCATCAATCATTATGTGGAAAATATTTTGCAGGATATCTATGAGGAAAAGGCGGATGTACTGATTTTTTCCTGCTATATCTGGAATATCGCTTATGTGCGGGAGCTGGCGGAGGAGTTAAAGAAAGTAAGTCCTGGGTTGCAAATCTGGGTCGGCGGTCCGGAAGTGTCCTACCACGCAGAGCGGTTTCTCAGGGAGAATCCGGCGGTGGATCTGGTGATGCAGGGCGAGGGAGAAGAAACCTTCACGGCGTTGGTGACCCGGGCGGAGAAGGCGGGCAGCGCAAATATGAGAAGAGATTATACGGAGGCAGGGGTAGAGGAAGCTGTGAGTAAAGGGCGGGCGGAAGTCTGGCGTGATATGTTTCAGAAAGAGATGCCTGCCGGCGTCGCCTGGAGGAATGAGGACGGAGCCATTGACAACACCGGTTTTGCGGCGATTATGGACATGGATGCAATTCCATTTGTATATGAAGATTTTCATCTGTTTGAGCACAAGATTATTTATTATGAGAGCAGCCGGGGCTGCCCGTTTTCTTGCAGCTACTGTCTTTCTTCGATGGATAAGACGGTGCGTTTCCGCTCTTTATCGAAGGTGCTGCCGGAATTGCAGAGATTTCTTGACGCCGGGGCGCCGCAGGTAAAGTTTGTGGACAGGACGTTCAACTGTAATAAGAAACATGCCATGGCTGTGTGGAATTACATTTATGAACATGATAATGGAGTGACGAATTTTCATTTTGAGATTTCATCGGATTTGATGGATGAGGAGGAGCTGGACCTCTTTGCGAAGATGCGCCCAGGACTGATTCAGTTGGAAATCGGCGTGCAGTCCACGAATCCGAAGACGGTGGAAGCCATTCACCGGAAGATGGATCTGAATAAACTCTTTGAAAATGTGGATAAGGTACATGCCCTTGGCAATATTCATCAACATCTGGATTTGATTGCCGGATTGCCCTTTGAAACCTATGATAAGTTCAGGGTATCGTTTAATGATTTATATGAACATCATCCTGACCAGCTTCAGCTTGGTTTCTTAAAGGTGCTGAAAGGCACCTGTATGGAGGCGGAGGTGAAAGAACATGGAATCTGCTATCGCAGTCAGCCGCCTTATGAAGTGCTGTCTACCCGGTGGCTTTGTTATGATGAGGTGATTCGTCTGAAAGGGATTGAGGAACTGGTGGAATTGTATTACAACAGTGGACAGTTTACTTGCACCCTTCAATATGTCGTCCCGCAATTTAAAAGTCCCTTTGATTTTTTTGAACAATTTTCTTTGTCATATCGGCGGAAAGACTGTCATAAAATGAATTATAACCGCATGGGCAGATATCAGATTCTCAGGGATTTTTTGCAGGAGCAGGGAATCGCCCTTCCGTTCCAGGACGAGGTGCTGCTTCTGGACATGTATCTGCGGGAAAATATGAAGTCCCGTCCGGCGTGGGCCGATGATTTGTCTGCCTTCCGGCAGCAATGGAAGGAAATGTACAAAAACTGTGGGGACGAGCTGTTCCCGGAGGAGTGGGAAAATGATTTCTATGATTCCAAAAAGGCGGCCAACAGAAGCCATATGGAGAGATTTCATTTTGATGCTGTGCGCTTGATGGAAAAAGGGATTCTGGAAGAGAAAGACTGTTTCTGTCTGTTCGATTACAGCCGGAGAAATCCCCTCAATAAAAATGCACGGATTGTGACGCTTCCGATGCATTTACATCAAATAGACACTTGAATGTCAAGGGGAAATGCTTTAGAATAGTGAAGACCCTTTTGACAAAGAGCGGCATGACGCCGCGCCGGGTAATTATTTCCGTGATTATAATGGGTTATGAATAAAGGGAGAACGCCCGGTTCGTAAATATAAAGAAAGTGAGGATGTTATGGATCCGAAGAAAAGACAAAGGATATCTGCAATTATTATTGTTATCGTAATCGCAGCTCTGATTGTCACATCTATCGTACCGATGATGATTTAATCGGCAGCGGAACATATTGCTGAGGAACTCAGTGTGGTTCAGGATAAGCTTGGTACATTTACCACATCCTATTTCGATTCTTCCGAGGGACGGTGCGTCAATGTGGAAAATGGTACAAGGCTAATCAATGGTACGTTGCTGTATCCGAGACCACGTCCACCAATCCGCCGTCGGAAAAGACCGTAAAGGACAGCAGCCTGGAAGAAGGTAAGACCGAGGTGGAAAGTTCGGGAAGAACCGGATACACGGCGAAGCTCTGGAAGGTCATTTATAAAAACGGCAAGGAAAAGGAGCGAAACAGGCAAGTCATCATGTAAGGGAGCATTGTTGACTGACAGCGACACGGAAAATGAAGTTCAAATAAGTGAAATATGTGAATGATGAAAATCAATAATGCCTGATGAGAGTCAATAATACCGGCTGTGAGCGTAAGGACAGGAGAGAAGAAAGATGCGTCCGGGAAAAGTAAAAGAGAGCATATTAAAACGTTCGGTTTTAAGACAATTACATACAAAGAGTCAGGCCGGATCCCCGAAATACGGGGAGGATGCCGGCCTTTTCCCGGTGGATAATTCTGCGCTGGGAAATGTGGAAAAAACAGCAGTGAACAGGCAAGGCGTAGTTCCTGCAAAAGAATCATCCTGTATACAACAGAATATATCCCGGCTGATTGCCGTCAGTGTCAATCCCGTGGAAGGGTGGACGCTGGCGGCCCGCCGGGCAGTGTACGGCGCGGTAAACAGCCTGGCGGCGGCGGGGGCCGTCCCGACAGGAATCGCGCCGGTAATTTTAATGCCGGAGAAAACAGAAGAGCCACAGTTGAAGGGACTCATGAAAGAGTTGGACGCCCTGTGCCGACAAGAAGGAATCTGCTGCCTGGCAGGACATACAGCGGCGTCGCCGTTTGTCAGCAATCTGGTGATTTCCGTGACGGCTCTTGGACAGAAAGCTGTGGCGCCGGAAGTTCCGGGACAGAAAGCCGATATGAAGAGAACAGCGGATGCGGCGTTAAAGAAGAACCCAATATCATCCGGCAGCCATATCCCGTCTCAGTGGGAAGCGGTTCATCCCGGCATGGACGTCATCGCGGCGGGAACCGCCGGGCGGGAAGGCGCCGCCATGCTGGCCTGCGAGAGAGAAGAGGAACTTCTTTCCCGGTATCCGGCATTTTTTGTGGAAGAGGCGAAACATTTATTTGACAACGGTTCCATGCGGTCGGCAGCGGATCTTTTGCGGTCGGCAGGGGCAGTCGCCATTCATGATGTAAGAGAAGGCGGTATTTTTGCCGGACTGTGGGAAGCGTCCGCCGCAGCCGGCACAGGGATTGACATAGAGATGAAAAGCATCCCTATCCGGCAGCACACCATTGAGATCTGCGAATTCTTTCGTCTGAATCCGTATATGTTCCGCTCCGGCGGAACGCTTCTGGCAATCTGCGATAACGGGGAACGGGCAGTGGCGGTGCTGCGGCAGGCTGGCATACGGGCAGCAATTATCGGACGGACCACGGATAATAACGATAAGATTATCCGTTATGACGATGAGATTCGGTATTTGGAGCCGCCGAAGGAAGATGAATATTATGTAACAGTTCAGCCATAATCGAAGGAACAGGCACGGCGCGCCGGGAAAGCTGCGTCAGCGGCGGATTTCCGAAATGACAGGGCTGAAAGCTTTTACTCATGCCTGTCATGCGTCAGCGATGATTTGCAGGGATGACATGTCTGACAGGTTACAAGATTATAGATAATGGAGGCAGTTATGCGTAATGAGATTTTGAGAATGCTGGAAAATAACAGCAGGATAGATCTGCACGATCTGGCAATCATGCTGGGAACAGATGATTCCGTTGTGCTGGAAGAGATTGAAAAGATGGAAAAGGAGGGCGTCATCTGTGGATATCCGACCCTCATCAACTGGGACAAAACCGATACGGAGAAAGTAACGGCGCTCATTGAAGTCAGTGTGGTTCCCCAGAGGGGACAGGGATTTGAAAAGCTAGCGGAGCGTATCTGCAATTATCCGGAGGTAAAATCCATCTACCTGATGTCCGGAGCCTTTGATTTTGTGGTATTTCTGGAAGGTAAGACTCTAAAAGAGGTGTCCATGTTTGTGTCCACCAAACTGTCTACTCTGGAAGCGGTATCAGGCACAGCGACACATTTCGTCCTGAAGAAGTATAAAGATCACGGAATGATACTGCTAGAAAAGGATGAGAGCAACAGAATGAAGGTGACGCCATGAGAAATCCCCTTTCCGATAAAGTAGTAAATATCAAGCCGTCCGGCATCCGGAAGTTTTTTGATCTGGTACAGGAGATGCCGGACGCCATTTCACTCGGTGTGGGCGAGCCGGATTTTGATA
>CAYULX010000034.1:0-25253 GCA_964445535.1 uncultured Eubacterium sp. | reverse complement strand
GACATGCAGACCGTGGCGGAATCCGACGTGACGCCGACCTGCATCTACGATTCTCTTTATGAGATGTCCCAATATCTGCGTTGAAAAGATCCATTATGCATCTGCCAAATTCTCAGGATGAATCTCCCGACTGTTTTGGCGCAACCCAAAATGACAACAGAGAGAAAAGAATGTGACAAAGAATGGGGAGGAGACAACTTGAAGATATGGAAGGAGGATGACTTCACCTGGCGTTATGGCGACCACGGTCCGAAATATATCTGCGAAACAAAAGATTTCAAATTCGGGCTGGTATATTTAAATCCCGGTCAAAATGTCAGCAAGCATGTACACCGAATAATAGAAGAAGTGTTCTATGTCATGTCCGGACAGGCGGATTTTCATGTGAACGGAGAAGTATATACTGTAAAAATCGGACAGATAGTCCACATAGAACCAAATGACATACATTCCGTAGATAACCCCTATGATTCCCCGGTGAAAATCGTGCTGGCAGCGTCTAAAACCGCCATGCCGGATAAGATTACGCTGGAGTGAACCCTATCAACAAAAGGCAGAGGAAATATTTCTCTGTCTTTTTTTGCGGTAAAAGGAACAGCGGCGGTGATTTGGAACAAAGGCGGTGATCTGCAATATTTTAATTTACAAAGCAGATTAAGATTTTTTAACAGAAATACGGAAGAAGGAAGGAGACTTATGCCAGAGTGTGGATCACTCTTTCCATTTGGGACTCGTCTGTTCCATTTTCAATTCTTTTTCCAATCCATTTCTATTCTTCGGGCTTCCGTCCTCTTCACCTCTTTAAACTTTTAATTTATGATTTACTAAATCGCAAAAAAATGTTACAATAGATACATATTATGTAAAAGGAAGGGATTTCTATGGGAAAGAGAGCTCCGAAAGAGCGGAAGATAGGCATGTATAAGGCAATTTTAGAGTTAAAGGACCTGGAAGAGTGCTGCAATTTTTTTGAAGATATCTGTGCAGTGACAGAGCTTCGCTCCATGGAGCAGCGGTTTGAGGTGGCGAGAATGCTCAAGAAGGAGAAGGTCTATACGGAGATTATGCAGAAGACCAACGCAAGTTCAGCGACGATCAGTCGGGTGAATCGTATGATGAATTACGGTACGGGATGTCTGGGTGAGATTCTGGACAGGATGCCCGATGATGAGGACGAAGAAAATTAATGAATAATTCCAGAGATTCCCTTTACACACATGCAGCGATTTTATCGCTGTAAATTTATGTAACAGAAAGGATGCAAGTATGAAAGAATTAATGCTGGGTAATAAGGCTTTTGCCAGAGGATTGTATGAAGCCGGATGCAGCGTTGTTTCCAGTTATCCGGGTACGCCGAGTACTGAGGTGACTGAGGAAGCGGCAAAGTATGACGAGATATACTGTGAGTGGGCGCCCAATGAAAAGGTGGCCATGGAAGTGGCTTTTGGCGCTTCTTTAGCGGGCAAAAGAAGTTTTTGCGGTATGAAGCATGTTGGATTAAATGTGGCGGCTGACCCATTATATACCTGTTCCTATACAGGTGTGAATGCAGGTATGGTGATCTGTGTGGCAGACGATGCGGGTATGCATTCTTCTCAGAATGAGCAGGATTCCCGTCATCACGCCATCGCATCAAAGATTCCGATGCTGGAGCCGTCAGATTCTGGCGAGGCTTACGAGTTTGCCAAGAAGGCTTATGAGCTTTCTGAGGAGTTTGATACACCGGTCATCATTAAGATGTGTACCCGTGTGGCACATTCCCAGAGTGTGGTGGAGCCGGGTGAGAGAGTTGTTCCGGAGCCGAAGCCTTATGTGAAAAATATTGCCAAATATGTTATGATGCCGGGCAATGCTATCCGCCGTCATCCGATTGTGGAGGAGCGGACCAGGAAGCTCATCGCTTACGCGGAGAACTGTGAGTTTAACCGGGTGGAGATGAGTGATACAAAGATTGGTGTGATCACTTCTTCCACCAGTTATCAGTATGCCAAAGAAGTTTTCGGCGATAATGCTTCCATTCTTAAACTGGGTATGGTCAATCCGCTACCGGAGAAGCTTATTCTAGATTTTGCTTCCAAAGTGGAGAAGCTCGTAATCATTGAAGAGCTGGATCCGATTATTGAGAATCATTGTAAGCAGCTTGGTCTTACCGTAACGGGTAAAGATGTGCTCCCATTAGAGGGAGAGTTTTCACAGAATCTCATTGCTGAGCAGCTCGGTGTGTCGGTTCCTGCTCATAAAGAAATGGAAGAGGCTCTGCCGGGAAGACCTCCGGTGATGTGTGCCGGATGTCCACACAGAGGAATGTTTTATAGTCTTGCAAAGAATAAATGTACGGTTCTCGGTGATATCGGATGTTATACGCTGGGTGCCGTTGCGCCGCTTTCCGCCATGGAGATGACCCTTTGTATGGGTGCTTCCGTAAGCTCCATTCACGGATTTAATAAGGCGCTTGGAAAAAAGAGTGATGGAAAGACGGTGGCCGTCATCGGTGATTCCACTTTCATGCATTCCGGTATGACGGGACTTGCCAATATCGCTTATAACCAGAGTAATTCCACAGTGATTATTCTTGATAATTCCATCACCGGGATGACAGGACATCAGCAGAATCCGACCACCGGTTATAATATCAAAGGAGATCCGGCAGGAAAGATTGATCTGGAAAGTTTATGTCGTTCCATGGGCTTTAACCGGGTTGTTGTGGTGGATCCGTATGACTTGGCTGCCTGCGATAAAGTTATCAAGGAAGAACTGGCTACGGACGAGCCGTCTGTTATTATCAGCCGCCGTCCTTGTGCACTCCTTAAATATGTAAAGCACAATCCGCCTCTCAAAGTGGAAGAGAAGAATTGTGTCGGCTGTAAATCCTGTATGCGTCTTGGCTGTCCGGCCATCAGCATAAAAAATAAAAAGGCAGTCATTGACGAGACCTTATGTGTGGGATGCGGTGTCTGTCAGCAGTTGTGTAAGTTTGATGCATTACAGTCATAGGAGGGTATGAGAAATGACAAAGAATATTATGATTGTCGGCGTAGGGGGACAGGGTTCTCTGCTTGCCAGCAAGCTGCTTGGACACTTATTATTAACAGAAGGATATGATGTAAAGGTTTCCGAGGTTCACGGCATGAGTCAGAGAGGCGGAAGCGTTGTTACATATGTAAGGTTTGGAGATAAAGTATATTCTCCGATTATTGATAAGGGAGAGGCAGACTTTATTGTGTCTTTTGAGAAACTGGAAGCGGCCCGCTATATTCCTTACTTGAAGGAAGAGGGAAGAATTGTGACCAATACTCAGGAAGTGGATCCGATGCCGGTTATCACCGGAGTGGCACAGTATCCGGAGAATCTGGTGGAGAAGATGGAAGCGCTTGGTATTAAAGTGGACGCCATGGACTGTCTGACCCTTGCCAATGAGGCCGGTTCCTCTAAGGCGGTCAACATCGTACTGATGGGACGCTTATCTAAATATTTTGATATGCCTGTGGAAAAATGGGAAAAGGCCATTGCCGCATGTGTTCCGGAAAAGTTTGTGGATGTGAATTTAAAAGCCTTTGAATTAGGACGGGGAGAATAAAAAGTTTACGGAAAAATGATACAGCACGAGGGATGGACATAAGCCTTGAGAAACATTTTCTAAAAAAGTATGATTATACGAGAATAAAATCCGTATATAAAATATATTAACAGAGTAGGAGAAGTTAAAAAATGAAAAGATATTATCAGCCGGAAATTGAAACTATGCCTGTGGAGCAAATCCAGGCATTGCAAAGTGAAAGACTGGTAAAACAGGTGGAATTTATCTATAATAATGTGGAGTTCTACCGCAACCGCATGGATGAGGCCGGAGTGAAACCGGAAGATATTCATGGAATCGAAGACCTGCACAAGCTGCCGTTTATTACAAAAGACGACCTTCGTGATCAGTATCCGTACGGATTGCTGGGCGTGCCGTTAAAAGACTGTGTCCGTATTCAGTCCACCAGCGGAACTACAGGACGCCGCGTGGTAGCTTTCTATACCCAGGAAGATATTGATATTTGGGATGAGTGCTGTGCAAGAGCCATCGTAGCAGCCGGCGGAACCGACGAGGATGTCTGCCATGTCTGCTATGGTTACGGTCTGTTTACCGGCGGTCCGGGACTCAACGGCGGTTCCCATAAAGTGGGATGCCTGACGCTCCCGATGTCTTCCGGTAACACCGAGAGACAGTTGCAGTTTATGACAGATTTAGGTTCCACCATTATCTGCTGTACACCATCTTATGCGGCCAACCTCGCGGAGGCCATCAATGAAAGAGGTCTTCGTGATAAGATTAAGTTAAAAGCCGGTATCTTTGGCGCAGAGCCTTGGACAGAGGAAATGCGTCACAACATTGAAGAGATGCTTGACATTAAAGCGTATGATATTTATGGACTGACAGAGATTTCCGGTCCTGGCGTATCTTTTGAGTGTGAGGAGCAGGCGGGAATGCACATCCAGGAAGACCATTTCATTCCTGAAATTATTAATCCGGAGACAGGAGAAGTACTCCCGGAGGGAGAAGTCGGAGAGTTGGTATTTACCTGTATCACAAAGAAAGCGTTCCCATTGATTCGTTACCGCACCCGTGACCTCTGTTATCTGACCAGAAAGAAATGCTCCTGCGGACGTACCCATATCCGTATGCATAAACCGATGGGAAGAAGCGATGACATGATGATTATTAAAGGTGTCAATGTATGGCCGTCCCAGATTGAGTCCGTACTTCTCAATCAGGGATATCAGGCAAACTATCAGATTGTTGTTGACCGTATCGGCAATAACGATACCTGTGAGGTACAGGTAGAGCTGACACCGGAGATGGCTATCGATAACACCGTATCTGTGGAAGACAGAGAGAAGAAGGTTATCAAAGGACTGAAATCCATGCTTGGAATTAAGGTGGATGTCAAAGTGGTTGAACCGAAATCCATCGCAAGAAGTGAAGGAAAGGCAGTCCGTGTCATCGACAAACGAAATCTGTATAAATAAAAACAAGTTCCTGTTTCAAAACTCCTTCTCGGGTATAGTTGCTTTTCTGATATATTTCTATTATCGTGAAGGTAATCCTGCCCGGAGGGCTTTTGAAAGGTTCTGAAAGAGGAAGAGGAGGACGCTGCATGTGTGTCAGAATATGATAAATATTCATGAAAGATGCCATGCAGGAGATCCTCCTTTTTTCATGAAAGATGCCGTATAGGAGGGTCTCCTGTTTTTCAGCAGCTTTTTAGTTTACCGGAACGCTTCCTGCCCTAAAAGCGCCATTGCATTTTCCCCGAAGATCTGCTCTTTTTCTGTATCGCTGAAATCCATGGTGTTGATGCGGCTGATATAATCGGCCTGATCCTGCCATGGAGAATCGGTGGCAAAGAGGATGCGGTCGGTGCCGTGTTTGCGGCACAGGCGGACGAAATCTTCGTCGTGAAGATTCATTTCCTCGTAAGGCAGCTCGTCGCTGGCCGGGTTTTTGGCAATGGGTCCGATGGAAAAAGAGGTGTCCAGCCAGACCGGCGCTCCTGCCAGATTCTGTTCCACATCCTGCCAGCAGTCCCAGTTGCCCATGTGGGCCAGGACAAATTTCTCCGGATGGACTTCGTCGATGACCTTTAAAATGTGCGCCACGCTGCAGTAGTTCCGGTCGTAGATGCAGATATCTATGCCGGCGTGGGTGAGGACGATGAGTCCTTCTTCGGAAGCGCAGTCGATGATACGAAGCATGCGGATATCGTCCAGAGTGATATTCTGGTAAGCCGGATGCAGTTTAATACCTGCGATATGGTGTTCCCGCAGTCGGCGGATTTCTTTTTTATAATCGGTATAGTCCGGATGCAGCCCGCCAAAAGCAATAATGCCTCTGGCGAGAAGTGATTCCCGGTCTTCCATCATGGAGCTGTTGATTTTTTCCACCTGTTCCGGGCTGGTCATCACCGGGAGATTGACAGAATAACTGACACCTGCCTGTTCCATGGAAGCAACGAGATCATCTATGGAACCATCGGTATATGCATTGATGTGAGCGGTGGTTCCCAATTTTTTTACCACCCGGGATGAAATCTTTTCCGGAAAGGTATGTGTGTGAAAATCGATTATCATACGCCTATCTCCTAACGGTAAGATTTTGCCAGTTTTTCAAAAGCGTCCAGAGAACGTTTTACCATCTCTGTCTGTACACAGTAGGAGATGCGGGCGTGTCCCGGACAGCCGAAGCCAACGCCAGGAACAATCAGCAGGTTGTATTCCTTGGCGCGTTCACAGAAGGCTACGTCGTCTTCTTCCAGGGTGCGAGGGAACATATAGAAGGTTCCACCTGGCTCAACCACATGGAATCCCAGGTCGCGAAGCCCCGTCATGAGCAGGTTCTTGTTGGTCTCATAGACAGAAGTATCTGCGGTCAGATCCGCGCACATGGCGCAGACTCTCTGGAACAGGCCAGGAGCGTTGACATAACCGAGAGAACGTCCTGCTCCGGCGATGGCGGCATAAACCAGTTCATGGTCGTCCATCTCATCCGGAACGACGATGTATCCCATACGCTCGCCAGGGAGGGAGAGGGATTTGGACCAGGAATAGCATACCAGAGTGTTTTTATAATATTTCGGCACATATGGAACCACGGTGCCGCCGAATATGATCTCTCTGTACGGCTCATCGGTAATCAGATAAATCGGATGACCGTATTCTTCGGATTTGGCGGTGAGCATGGCAGCCAGTTTTTTGATGGTCTCTTCAGAGTAGACCGCTCCGCTCGGATTATTCGGGGAGTTGATGATGATTGCCTTGGTATTTGGATTTAAAGCTGTCTTAAAAGCGTCAAAATCAATCTGGAAGGCTTCGATATCGGCCGGAATCAATATCATGGTCGCGCCGGCGCCCTCGATGAAGACTTTGTATTCCGGGAAATACGGGGCAAAGACGATAACCTCATCCTTCGGGTTGCATAAACCGTTTAAACAGCAGCAGAGAGCCGCGGCAGCGCCGACGGTCATGTAGAGGTTGTCGGCGCCGAAAGCGGTGCCAAAACGTCTGTTGATGGAATCGGCAATCATCTGGCGGACGTCGGCATCGCCCTGTGCGCTGGTATAGCCGTGGAGTATGACCGGATCCATTTCTTTGATAAGTTTCATGGCTGTTTCGTTGACGGCCTCTGGTGCCGGAACACTTGGATTGCCGATGGAGAAATCAAACACATTTTCCGCGCCAATCTCTGCGGCGCGCATTTTACCAAATTCAAAAAGTTCGCGAATGACGGAACGCTGGGTTCCCAAATCGACCATTCTTTCATTTAACATAAAATTGTACCTCTTTTCTATATTTTATTTAATGATAGTGGAAAAAACAGAATCTGTCAATGAGTGGGCGGCGTAAGGGCGCCGTGGTTGACTTTTTATGCCCGATATGTTATTTTAACATAAGTGAAATACTTTAACAAATAAAATTGAAAAAGTATTAAAATTTAAAGTGATAAAGAGGGAAAGAACATGCCTGTTACAGATTTACTGGAACGGAATCATAAGCTTTACGGCGATGAGGTGGCGCTGGTAGAGCTGAATCCGACCATGAAAGACACAAGAAAGACCACCTGGAAAGAATATGACCTGGTACAGCAGACTTCACCGATGCCGTACCGGAGAGAGATTACCTGGAGTATTTTTGATGAAAAGGCCAATCGGGTAGCCAATATGCTGTTAAGCCGCGGTATTCAAAAAGGGGATCGCGTGGCGCTCCTGATGTTTAACTGCCTGGAATGGCTGCCGATTTATTTCGGTATCCTGAAGACCGGTGCCATTGCGGTGCCGTTTAATTTCCGTTTTTCCGCAGAAGAGATACAGTATTGCGCGGATCTGGCGGAGGTGCATGTTTTATTTTTCGGATCGGAGTTCATTGGACGAGTCGAATCCATTGAAGAAGAATTAAGCAAGGGACGGCTGCTTATTTATGTGGGAGACGGCTGCCCGACCTTCGCTGAGAGCTATATGGAGCTGGTGGCAGACTGTTCCAGCCAACCGCCGCTCATCCGCCTGGAAGAAGACGATGACGCCGCCATCTATTTTTCCTCGGGAACCACCGGTTTCCCTAAGGCGATTTTACATAACCATGAGAGTCTGATGCAGGCAGCGCAGATGGAACAGAAGCATCACAGCACCGGCAGAGACGACGTCTTCCTGTGCATTCCGCCTCTTTATCATACCGGGGCGAAGTTCCACTGGATGGGAAGTCTCTACGCGGGAAGCAAGGCGGTTCTCCTGAAAGGAACGATGCCGGAAATTATTCTGGACGCGGTATCCAAGGAGCGCTGCACCATTGTCTGGCTGCTTGTTCCGTGGGCGCAGGATATCTTAGATAGTCTGGATCGGGGAGAGATTAAGCTTTCCGATTATGAGCTTGACCAGTGGAGATTGATGCACATTGGCGCGCAGCCGGTGCCGCCGTCTTTGATTAAACACTGGAAAGAATATTTCCCGAACCATCAGTATGATACCAACTACGGTCTTTCTGAATCCACAGGCCCGGGTTGCGTACATCTGGGAGTGGAGAACATTGATAAGGTCGGTGCCATCGGCGTTCCGGGCTATCGCTGGGAGTGCAGGATTGTGGATGAAGACGGCAATCCGGTTGAACAGGGAGAGGTCGGCGAGCTCTGTGTGAAGGGACCGGGACTGATGACATGCTATTACAACGACCCGGAGGCCACGGCGCAGACGCTGAAAGACGGATGGCTGTTCACCGGCGATATGGCCATGCAGGATGAGGACGGATTTTATTTTCTGGTAGACCGCAAGAAAGACGTCATTGTCAGCGGCGGAGAGAACATTTATCCGGTGCAGATTGAGAACTTTCTGAGCGCTTATGATAAGGTGAAAGATGTGGCGGTCATCGGTTTGCCGGACAAACGGCTGGGAGAGATTACCGGCGCCATCATTTCCGTGAAAGACGGCATGGAATGTACAGAAGAAGAGATTGATGATTATTGCAAGAAGCTGCCGCGGTACAAGCGTCCGAAGAAGATTATCTTTGCCGATGTGCCGAGAAACGCCACGGGCAAGATTGAAAAACCAGCTCTCCGCAAAAAATATGGCGCGGAGCATTTGGTGGCCCAGCAGAACCGGGGCTGAGAAATATTATAAAAAATGATAGGGGCGAAACCGATTTTGGTTTTGCCCCTTATCTGTTATGTATTTTATCTGCATTTAATTGCTACATAGTTTATTGCTGTGTTGCTGTCTATTTTCCAAGTGCTGTCTTTCGCTCTACCACATTGGTCTTCTTATAGCAGGAGAAGATTTCTTCCACCAGCTTTTCTTCCGGTTTCGGTGTCAGCAGGCTGATCACGGGAACGATGACGAGTCCTGCCAGCATGGCGATGGAGCCGCAGTTGATCGGCGACTGCATGAAAGCCGGCAAGATGGAAGGCACGGCCATGTCCACAATCATAAGGATACAGCCAAAGAGAAAGGATACCCAACAGGCAGCTTTGGTGGTACGTTTCCAGTACAGGGAGTACAGGAACGGCGCCAGAAAGGCTCCGGCTAAAGCTCCCCATGAGATTCCCATGAGCTGTGCGATGAAGGTGACGTTGCTTTTGTATTGAACAAGAGCCAGGATTGCTGAGATGGCGATGAATACCACGATAAGTACCCGGATGATCAGTACCTGCCGTTCATCCCTCATTTTCTTAAAGAAAATGTCCCGGATAAAGTCAATGGTCAATGTGGAACTGGACGCAATGACCAGGGAGGAGAGGGTGGACATGGAGGCGGATAACACAAGAATCACTGTCAAAGCGATTAGGGCCGGGCTTAGATTCTCCAGCATCGTTGGGATGATGGAGTCGTAGCCGCTGGTCGCTATGTCAACCTGGTCGGAGAACAGACGACCGAATCCACCCAGAAAGTAGCAGCCTCCGGCAACGATCAGCGCAAAGACGGTGGAGATAAAGGTTCCCTTTTTGATGGAATCTTCATCTCGGATGGCGTAGAACTTCTGAACCATCTGCGGAAGTCCCCAGGTACCAAGAGAGGTGAGAATCACCACGAACATCAGGTTCAGCGGCTCCGGGCCGAAGAAGGAAGCAAAGATTCCCGGTGTGGTGGAGACGCTCTCATCTGTCACCCGAGCCAGTCCGTCAAGGGCTGCGGTAAGACCGCCTTTGCTGCTGATGACGGCCGCCACGATGGCGACGATTCCCACCAGCATGATGATTCCCTGAATGAAGTCATTGATGGCAGTGGCCATATATCCGCCGGCAATGACATAGATGGCGGTGAGCACGGCCATGATGATAATGCAGACAGAATAATCGATATGAAAGGCCATTCCAAAAAGACGGGACAGTCCGTTGTAGAGAGACGCCGTATATGGAATCAGGAACACGAAAATGATGGCGGATGCCGCAATTTTTAAAGACGGGCTGTCAAATCTCTGGCCGAAAAACTGCGGCATGGTGGCCGAATCCAGGTGCTGTGACATGACCCTCGTCCGGCGACCGAGAATCATCCAGGCAAGCAGAGAGCCGAGGATGGCATTTCCGATGCCGGCCCAAGTGGCGGCGATACCGAAACGCCAGCCGAACTGTCCGGCGTAGCCGACGAACACCACGGCAGAAAAATAGGAGGTGCCGTAAGCGAAAGCCGTCAGCCACGGGCCTACGGAACGACCTCCCAGAACAAATCCATTGACATCAGTTGCGTGTTTTCTGCAGTAGAATCCGATGCCGATTAAAATAGCAAAGTAGATAATCAGAGCAATGAGTTTCATAATTTCTCCCTTTCTTTTTTTATTTCCGTTAAAGTGTACGATTGCAGAAATAAAAGTATTCGCTTACTTCTACACTTTAACAGTAAAAACTACAAAAACTTTAACACATAAAATCGGAAAAGTCAACAAATGATGCATAATAAACGATTTCTCCCGAGCAGAAAAGAAGAAAAATGTTGGAAAAAAGGCATATTAGAGCGCAGGAAAAGGGAAACCGACCAACTCGGAGTTTATCGCTCCGATTGCGGATTTTCCCTGCCAGGAGTGCTTTTTAAGATGGCGGGAAGAGATACATTAAAGATAAGAGAGTAATGGGAGATGCAGTTCCTGTTCTTTGCTGTCGATATATGTTCTGACTATTGAAAAAAATTCTCATAAAAGAATTGAAACAACTTCCTTTCTATGGTAAAATGACAAAACATAAGGGAGTAGTCGGCACATATTGTGTGATGAGGTCAACATACTGGAGTTATCCTGGTCTCATCTTAAATGGCGAGACTTATCTGCAGATTCAGGTGGGTCTTATTTTTGTGCAGAATTACTGTCGCCTGCCTTTTCTGCGAAAGAAAAATCACAGAAAAAGGAGGAAAAAATGAGTATTATTGAATTAGGTATCATTGCAGTCGGACTGTCTATGGACGCCTTTGCGGTGTCTGTCTGTAAGGGGCTTTCCGTGCCCCGGGTGAAAAAAAGCCAACTTTTCATTACAGGATTATATTTTGGAGGATTTCAGGCGCTGATGCCCCTTTTCGGATATCTGCTGGGCGCCAACTTCCGCCATTTGATCACCAGCGTGGATCACTGGATAGCTTTTGTGCTCTTGGTGCTTATTGGAGTCAACATGATTCGGGAGGCGAGGGAAGAGCCGGAAGAAATGGATACATCTTTTTCTGTAAAAGCCATGCTTCCTCTGGCTATTGCCACCAGCATTGACGCGCTGGCTGTGGGCATTACCTTTGCCTTTCTCCGGGTAGACATTGTGCCTGCCATCTTGTTTATCGGCTTTACCACTTTTGTCTTATCTATGATTGGAGTGAAAATTGGCAATCTCTTTGGCTCAAAGTACAGATCATATGCCGAAATTGCAGGAGGACTTGCATTAATTTTGCTTGGATGCAAAATTTTATTGGAACATTTGGGTGTTTTGTTGTAAAATAGAAGCGGTAAGATTATTATATATAATGATAATGATATATAATCTGTATGAATGATACAGATTTTGTATGGAAGACGGGAGAGAATTATGAAAAAAATACTTTATGCAGCAGCCGAGTGTTCCCCCTTCATCAAAACCGGGGGGTTGGGTGCAGTCATCGGTTCACTGCCGAAACAATTGAAGCAAAGAGGACATGATGTCCGCATCGTACTTCCCGCCTATGAATGTATTGATGAGAAATGGAAAAACCAAATGACTGTGTCTTTGCCGTTTCCGGTGCATATGGGATGGCGGAGACATCCCATCACCATCAATACGCTGGAATATGAGGGAATCACCTGCTATTTCCTTGCCTGCGATCATTATTTTTCCGGAGACAGCCCTTATACGGAAATGTGGATGGATATTGAGAAGTTCTGCTTTTTTTCTTTGGCGGCGCTGGAGATGCTTTCTTATCTGGAATTTGAGCCGGATATCATTCACTGCCATGACTGGCAAACGGGGCTGATTCCTGTTTATTTGAAGACATTTTTTGGAAACAATCTTTATTATAAGAACATCAAGACGGTGATGACGCTCCACAATATACGTTTCCAGGGGACAACAGACGTGAATACCATGAAGGACATCACCGGACTGCCGGATGAGTTGTTTGCCTTTGACAAACTGGAGTTTTACGGCTCCGGAAATATGCTGAAGGGCGGCATCGCCTTTGCGGACAGGGTGACAACAGTCAGCAGTACTTATGCCCGGGAGATTCAGGAACCGGAGTATGGAGAAGGGCTGGATCCACTGCTTCGTTACCGGAAAAATGATCTGAGCGGCATTGTCAACGGTATTGATTATCAGATTTACAGTCCGTCGCAGGATAAATATATTAAATATCATTATAATGCCGGCACTTTCCGTAAAGCAAAAAAGAAAAATAAAGTTTACATGCAGAGAAAAGCGGGACTTCCGACTGGAAAAAATATTTTTACGATTTGTATTATCTCTCGCCTTACCGAGCAGAAAGGGCTGGATCTTCTCATTCCTCAGCTCAATGACTTGCTCAGGGAAAATGTGCAGCTTTATATTCTGGGCGGCGGAGAGGAACGGTACGAAGCTATCTTCTCCAGTGTGATGACCAGATATCCGGATAAAGTATTTTTTGACGCTCAATATTCTGACGAGATGGCAAAATATATGTATGCCGGCTGCGACGCCACACTGATGCCGTCAAAGTTTGAACCATGCGGACTGTCTCAACTCATGGCGCTCCGCTATGGCACCGTCCCGATTGTCCGCCTGACCGGAGGTTTGAAAGATACCGTCCGCATTTACAATGAGAATTACCATACTGGTACCGGATTTGGGTTTGCCGAGTATTCTGTGGAAGCCTTGAGAGATACGTTAAAGCAGGCGCTCACTCTTTACCGGACCCGCCCGGAGGAATGGAACGGTATCGCAGAGAGAGGTATGAAAGAAAACTATTCCTGGAATACTTCCTGTACAGAATATGAGAAGCTGTATGAAAGCATGTAGATGAAATCTTTGTTGTAAAAGAGAAAATAAGCGATACAAGTATATGGCCCGGCAGTTGGAGAACGGTTTCTCCAACTGCCGGGCCACTTTTAAGAAAGGATGTATACATTATAGAAATATGAGAAACTCACATCATCTATCAAAAAATATGATAGTTCACAACCAGAGTCGCAAACACGATGGATACTATGGAAAGCAACTTGATTAAGATATTGATGGAAGGTCCGGAAGTATCCTTAAATGGATCGCCGACGGTGTCGCCGACAACAGCCGCCTTATGGCAGTCGCTGCCTTTTCCGCCGAAAGCGCCGCTTTCGATATATTTCTTGGCGTTATCCCAGGCGCCGCCTGCATTAGCCATGAAGATGGCTATCAGAAAACCGGTGGCGGTGGCTCCGGTCAAAAGACCGATGACGCCGTTGTAGCCGAGAATTAATCCTGTGATAACCGGTGTGATTATGACAAGGAGCGTCGGAGCAATCATTTCCTTGAGACTGGACTTGGTACAGATATCGACACATTTGGTATAGTCTGCTTCGGCCTTCCCTTCCATGAGACCGGTAATCTCCCTGAACTGACGGCGAACTTCCACAACGACACTTTGGGCGGCCCGTCCCACAGATTCCATGGTAAGGGCGGCGAAGACAAACGGAAGACAAGCGCCGATAAAGATACCGACAAGAACGGTCGGATTCATGACGCTCATATCTAAGGCAATATCTGCTCCGCCGACTTCCTGTACTTTCTCTACATAGGAAGCGATTAAAGCGAGAGCAGTCAAAGCTGCAGAACCGATAGCAAATCCTTTTCCAGTGGCTGCGGTGGTGTTACCCAGGGAATCCAGCGCGTCAGTACGTTTTCTTACATCAGCTTCCAGTCCGGCCATCTCAGCGATACCACCGGCGTTATCGGCAATCGGGCCGTAGGCGTCTGTGGCAAGGGTGATGCCCAGAGTGGACAACATGCTGACAGCGGCAAGGGCGATGCCGTAAAGACCTCTTGTGGAATCAATAAATCCACCGGAGAATGCATAGGAAGCCATGACGCACACGGCGATGATGATAATCGGAACAGCCGTGGATAACATACCAAGACTCAATCCGCCGATGATAATAGTAGCGAAGCCTGTCTCAGACTGACCCGCCAGATTCTGAGTCGGTTTGTATGTATCTGAGGTAAAATATTCGGTAAAGAAACCGATGAGCACACCGGCCAGAAGACCGGCCAGAATAGCGAAGTAAAAACCGATAAAATCTTTTCCTAATACGAACCACACAATCGGGAATGAAACAATGGCGATAAGAACCGCGCTGGTGTTGGTTCCCCGGCGGAGGGCTTTAAGAAGCGTACTCTGATCGGTGCTTTCTCCTGTCTTTACGAGGAAAGAGCCAAGAATTGAGGCCAGCACGCCGACGGTAGCCAGAGTCATTGGAATAATCACCGCGTTGACACGATCCACCGATTCAATCCGGTTAAAAGCGATGACACCCAATGCACAGGCGGATAATATGGAACCTACATAGGATTCATATAAGTCTGCGCCCATTCCGGCCACATCGCCGACATTATCGCCTACGTTATCCGCGATAACCGCAGGATTTCTCGGGTCATCTTCCGGGATACCAACCTCAACTTTTCCCACCAGGTCGGCGCCGACGTCGGCAGCCTTTGTGTAAATGCCGCCTCCCACACGAGCAAACAGTGCCATGGAAGAAGCTCCCATACTGAAGGTGATCATCGCACTGGTAATGTCTTCAATAGGAAGTTTGAATACGAGGCGAAGAATCGAATACCAGATGGAGATATCCAGAAGTCCCAGACCGACCACCGTAAAGCCCATGACAGAGCCGGCGGAGAAGGCAATATTTAATCCCTTGTTCAGTCCTTCCTGGCAGGCCGCCGCCGTTCTGGCGTTGGCGCGGGTGGCAATCTGCATACCCACGAAACCGGACAGTCCGGAGAAGAATCCTCCAGTCAGGAAGGCAAACGGCACGAACCAGGTTAGAAGTCCGAATGCTGCCATAATAAAAAGGATGACGAACATGCCCGCAAAAAATGCAATCAGAATCTTGTACTGACGTCGCAGATAGGCCATGGCGCCCTGATGGATTGATGCGGATATCTTTTTCATCCGGTCGCTTCCCTGCGGAAAGCGAAGTACCTTCTTTGCTCTGGTCGCTGCAAAGATAAGAGCAATCACAGAGCCAAACAGTGTTAATAAAGCCAATTGGTTTTCCATTAAATTTCCTCCTTTTATGAACGATAGTTATGTTGTTCATTATAACACTTTTACTAAAAAAGGTGAAGATATTTCTGGAATTATTTGTATTATATAATGATATTGGGGTCAAAAGCCTGTCTATAGCATCTCCTTACGGATGCTAAATACCCGGCAAATATGCCAGAAATCTCAGCATAATCTACAAAATATGAATTTTTCAAGGAACAGGGCGCAACAATTATATAGTTTCGACCCCAGCATCATATAATATTTTTATTCTGATTTTAATATTGAAAATAATTTCTTTGTCAAATATAATAGAAGAAACTGTATGTCATGATACGGTCTCTTCCGGGCGGATAGGATTACGCCGGGAAAGATTGTTTACATAAATGCATCAAATAATATATAACCATATAGAAGGAGTATAAAGATGAGATACGAAGGTACTGTTTACCGCCCGCCCAGCGAGGCGCGCAGCTTGATTATTCAGGTGACCATTGGGTGCAGTCATAATACCTGCACATTTTGCAGTATGTACAAAGATAAAAAGTTTCGTATTCGCCATAAAGAGGAAATATTTATGGATTTGGTGGAAATGGCGGAAAGTTATGGAGAACTTCCCCTGCGAATTTTTTTGGCCGACGGAGACGCTCTGATTTTAAAGACAGAAGATCTCCTGGACATTTTATCTTTTATAAAAATAAAATTCCCCTTCTGCCAGAGGGTGACGGCCTACTCCACAGTGCAGGATATTTTAAGGAAAACAGAGGAAGACTTATCAGCACTGCAAAAGGCCGGTCTTTCCATGGTTTATGTGGGAGCGGAGTCCGGTGATCCGGTGATTCTTGATCATGTGAAGAAGGACGTGACAGTGAAGGAGATGATACAGGCGGCGCACAAGTTAAAAAGATGTGGCATTCAGCTTTCTCTTACCATGATCTCGGGACTTGGCGGTAAAGAACGTCTCAGAGAACATGCCCTGGAGTCCGCCCGTTTAGTTACGGCCATGAAGCCGGAATATCTGGGATTTTTGACGCTGATGCTGGAAGAAAGCGCACCGATTTTGAAGGAAATCCGCGCCGGAGACATGACTCTTCTTTCTCCGGATGATGTGATGGAGGAGATGAAGCTCTTCCTTTCCCGTGTGGATTCCGAGGGGACGGTTTTCCGCGCCAACCACGCGTCCAACTATCTGACTCTGAAAGGTATACTGAATGGGGACATCCCGGCCATGCTTGCCCAGGTGGAAGAAGCGGAAAAGAACCAGAAATACAAATCCGAGCGGTATCGGATGTTGTAGCAGAAAATAGAAACATTTGCTATCGAAAAGATGTGGCAGAACAGCAATTTTATTGTGCGAAAAAATGGTTTGTGAAAACCGGCCCCGGCTGTTTATTTTATCTGACAGTCGAGACCGGTTTTCAGATTATGATATTTCCCGGATACCGCTGATATTCGGCTCAATGGTCATGGAATAATTGGTGTGATAAATGACAAACCCCGGTTTTGCCTGCGGAGGTTTTTTGAGATTCCGGCGCTCGGTATAGTCCACCTCCACCTTCGGGGCGTCCTTTCCTTTAGAATAATAGGCGGCAAGGCGGGCAGCCTCCTCATAGGTGCGGTCCGGCAGTTCCGTGGCGGTTTCCAGTTTGACGATGACATGGGAGCCGGCCATTTTTTTTGCATGAAACCACATATCTTTTCCGTTGGCGAACTTAAACGTCAGTTCTTCGTTTTGGAAGTTATTTTTTCCCACATACATATGAAATCCATCCGAAGAAATGTAATGAAATGGCTTGCTTTTTGCCTTGTTCTTCTTTTTGTCCCGGTTCTGGCCGTGGCGTTTCACATAGTTGTATTCTATCAATTCTTCTTTGATCATCGCCAGGTCATTTTCATCTCGAGCGATTTCCAGGGCATTGCTGATGGATTCCAGATGAAGAAGTTCCGCGTGGGTTTCTTCCACCAGGGTGGAAAGAGCCTTGTAGGTTCGTTTCAGCTTGCCGTAGCGGTCAAAATATTTTTTTGCATTTTCCATGACGTCAAGCTGCGGATCCAGAGGAATGGTGATTTTTTGCCCGTCATAGTAATTGACGCAGGTCAGCTCCTTTTGTCCGGGCTGAGCTTCGTATCCGTAAGTGTGGAGCAATTCCCCGTAAATCTTATACTTCTCTTTTTTATCGGTATCCGTCAGTTGCTTTCTCTGTAAGTCGTATTTTTTGGCTGTCCGCTCGATGGCGTTGGAAACGATTTTCCGCAAATCTGTGGATTTCTGGCGGATGCGTGTCACCACTTCTTTTTCCGAATAAAAGGTACGCAGCACCTCAGAGATGGAGGCAAAGTTCCGGCGCTCCATATCCGGATACATGGTCAACGGCAGGCTGGCAAATTCCACCGGAGTTTTGCCCTCATAGACGATGTTTGGCTGATACCGATGTTCTTCAATCTGTGTCCTCAGGCGGACAAGCTCCCCGTAAAGGGCTGTCTGCTCTTCCGGCGTGAGAGACGCCATGGCAGCGCTGCCCTCAATACCCGCCCGGTAGCACAGTTCATTGGCAAACACCGGACTGATACCGGACAGACTGGTATAGATGCTCTTCTGTACCGTGGAAGCTTTTTTCAGCAGCACCTCCTCCATCCATGTTGGAGTGACTGCGTCAAGAAACACCTTATCATGAACCGGCGGCGCCGCATAGTTCCGCCCCGGCAGTACTTCCCGCACGGAGCTGATCTGATGGGAAATGTGCTTGATGCTGTCGATGATCATCCCCGCATCGTCCAGGAAGATGATGTTGCTGTGTTTTCCCATAAGCTCAATGACCAGTTTCTTCTGGCACAAATCTCCCAGTTCATTCAGATGCTCAATGGCAATCTCGATGATTCTCTCCATCCCCGGCTGACTGACGCCGGTGATGCGTCCGTTACTGAGATGTTTCCGCAGAAGCATACAGAAATTCGGTGCGGTCAACGGATTTGCCTTATTTTCCTCTGTAAAGTATACCAGCGGCAGACTGGCGCTGGCAGAGAGCAGCAGCCGGTGGGTATCCTTCTGATTCTTCATAACCAGCAGCAGTTCATCGGCCTCCGGCTGGTAAATTTTATAGATACGCCCACCGGTAAGCAGACGATTCATATCATAAACAATATTGGAAATAACAATTCCATCAAAAGCCATATACATTCCTCCTGTGAAAGATTTTATTAATCCCTGTCAGTTTATATCAAATAATATTTATTCGTATCAATATTTATCAACGGACTTTTCAGATACTACGCAAAAGTCAGAAATCCTTGAGTAATATAGCACAGGAGATAACAGCATGTCAAAGAAGAACATTTCAATTCACGCAAAACAGAAAAAAATATATATAGATTATATAGTTTTCGAACATATGTTATATGGCTTTTGATTTTTGCTGTTATGGCGGAAGCTGTTCTTTTTGAAGCATGTAGCGCCCGAGCACTATTTTTTTGACATAGATTTTTGGCTGTGGTACTATAAAACAATGTTATGCACGGACATCAGCCTCACAAGGACGCTGGCGCAGCGGATTTTCGGTACGAGTACGGTGGAGATTAATACGAAAGACCAGTCCACTCCTGTGATCCGTCTGGAAAATATCGCTCATTCTGTGGAGGTCAAGCGAATGCTCAGTAATCTGATTGAGAAGGAGAGAGAGGCGAAAAAAGTGGTGGGTCGGGATATGTATGGAGCCGTCGGCCATCTGGATGATGTGGAGTATGATGGATGAAGATGAAAGACGAAATGGAAAAAGATTGACAAATGACAGACATACAGGTATAATCGGCATTACGTCGACACATCATTACTGCGTTGCGGTGAAGTGATGTAGCAATCGTAAAAAATGACAAGACAGGGAGAGAGTTTTATTTATGAAAGAGAAATTACTGCATACTCCGGAAGGCGTCAGAGATATTTATAATTCTGAGTGCAAAAAAAAGACAGCGCTGGAGCGCAAGCTGCATCAGGTGCTGGCTCTTTACGGTTATCAGGATATCGAGACGCCGGCTTTCGAGTTTTTTGATATATTTAACAGTGATACGGGGACAGTGAGTTCCCGGGAGATGTTTAAGTTTTTTGACAGAGATAACAATACGCTGGTACTGCGGCCGGATATGACGCCGTCCATCGCCAGAAGTGTGGCAAAGTATTACAGCGACTGCGCATTTCCTCTACGGCTATCCTATGTGGGCAATACATTTCTTAATAATAAGAGTTACCAGGGCAAGCTGGCGGAGAAGACAGAGCTGGGCGCCGAGTACATCAATGATGATTCGCCGGAGGCTGATGCAGAGGCCATTGTCATGATGATTGACTGTTTCCTGGCGGCGGGATTAAGTGATTTCCGCATTGATATCGGCCAGAGTGAGTTTTATAGAGCCATCATGGAGGCGCTGGATGTGTCCGATGAAGTGAAAGCGCAGATTCACGAGTATATTGAGAATAAGAATTCCCTTGGTATGGAGTTGCTTTTGTCGGATATTTCCATGAAGGACTGCTACCGGAATATTTTGCTGGAATATAATGAACTTTACGGTGACGCTTCCATGCTGGAGCAGGCAAAGAAGTTGACGGTGAATCCGAGATGTCAGGCGGCTATTGAGCGACTGGAACAGGTATATGAAGTGATCTGTCATTACGGTTATGAGAAATATGTAAGTTTTGATTTGGGGATGGTGAATCATTTTGATTATTATACGGGCATTATTTTCCGAGGATATACTTACGGAACCGGCGACGCCATCGGAAAAGGCGGAAGATATGACAATCTTTTGATGCAGTTTGGAAAAAATGCGCCGGCCATCGGTTTCACCATTCTGGTGGACGATATGCTTTTTGCCCTGGATCGGCAGAATATTCCGGTGTCCATCCGGGAATTTGAGTATTCTGTACTCCTTTATAGTAGAAAGGATATGCCGGTGGCCATTCATCTGGCGATGGATTTGCGAAGCGGCGGCGATAAGGTGGAGTGCATTTGTATGAAAGAGGGAGAAAATGCCGGAGAATACATTTCCTTTGCCAAAAGCCAGGGCGCTCATTCAGTTTTCATTCTGGACGGCGACGGGCTGATCATCCACGATTTTTCTGCCGGCAGAGTGGCACAGACCAGTCTGACTAATTTCAGGAGGGAGTACTAGAATGCGGTATTTAACATTTGCCCTGGCAAAAGGGCGTCTGGCGAAAACGACCATGGCCATGTTTGAAGAGTTGGGTATCACCTGTGAGGCCATGAAGAATAAAGACACGAGAAAACTGATTTTTGTCAACGAGGAGCTGAAACTGAAGTTTTTCCTGGCAAAAGCTTCTGATGTGCCGACTTATGTGGAATATGGCGCGGCGGATATCGGCGTAGTTGGAGAAGATACGATTCTTGAAGAGGGGCGGAATCTTTACGAGGTGATGGATCTCGGATTTGGCAAGTGCCGCATGTGCGTATGCGGTCCCGCCTCTGCCAGAGAGAAGCTCAAACACGGAGAGCTGATTCGCGTGGCTTCTAAGTATCCGCATATCGCGAAAGATTATTTCTATAATAAAAAGTTCCAGACCGTGGAGATTATCAAGTTGAACGGTTCCGTGGAGCTGGCGCCAATCGTGGGACTTTCCGAGGTAATCGTGGATATCGTGGAGACCGGTTCCACCCTGCGGGCCAACGGCCTTGAGGTGCTGGAAGAAATCTGTGATTTGTCCGCCCGGATGGTGGTCAATCAGGTGAGCCTAAAAATGGAGCAGGAGCGGATTCGTCGGTTGATTCAGGAACTGCGGGCATTAAAGGCGGCAAAAGGCGGAGAATAGGATACGGCTTTTGCAGTTTTGAACGGGAAGAAAGCGACACGAACCGGGAAAATAATGTGAATCAGGAGGAGAACAATGCGAGTTGTAAAGATAGATAAAGAGACAACAAAAGATATTTTGAGCGATTTGCTAAAAAGGAGTCCGAACCAGTATGATTCCTATGCGGATAGCGTACAGGAAATTCTTGACGCAGTAAAAGAAAAGGGCGATGAGGCGTTGTTTGGCTATACGGAAAAGTTTGACGGGTGTAAACTGACTCCAGAGACTATTCAGGTGACAGATGAAGAGATTGCGGCCGCCTACGAGAAGGTGGGAGAGGAACTTGTGGAGGTGATCCGCAAGGCTTTAAAGAATATCCGCGAATATCATGAGAAACAAAAGCAGTATAGTTGGTTTGATTCTAAACCGGACGGAACCATTCTCGGTCAGAAAGTGACAGCCCTGGCTTCCGTGGGCGTCTATGTGCCGGGAGGAAAGGCGGCGTATCCGTCCTCTGTGCTGATGAACATTGTGCCGGCCCAAGTGGCAGGTGTGGAGAAGATTGTCATGGTGACGCCGCCGGACAAGAACGGGGAAGTGACGCCGGCTACCCTGGTGGCCGCCCATGAGGCGGGAGCCACCCATGTATACAAGGTGGGCGGCGCCCAGGCTATCGGTGCGCTGGCCTACGGCACCCAGTCCATCGCAAAGGTGGATAAGATTGTGGGTCCGGGAAACATTTATGTGGCTCTGGCTAAAAAGGCAGTGTACGGTCATGTGAGTATTGATTCCATCGCGGGTCCCAGCGAGATTCTTGTACTGGCCGACGAGACAGCCAATCCGCGGTTTGTGGCGGCGGATCTGCTGTCCCAGGCAGAGCATGATGAGCTAGCCAGCGCTATCCTGGTGACCACCAGCAAGACTTTGGCTTCGCAGGTGGAAAAGGAGATCGAAGGGTTCCTTATGACTTTGTCCAGAGCAGAGATTATCCGGAAGTCTCTGGATAATTTCGGCTACATTCTGCTGGCGGATACGCTGGAAGAAGCCATTGAAGTGACCAACAATATCGCTTCCGAGCATCTGGAAATCGTGACTGCCAATCCGTTTGAAGTGATGACGAAGATTCGGAATGCCGGAGCCATTTTCCTGGGCTCTTATAGTTCCGAGCCGCTGGGAGATTATTTTGCAGGGCCGAATCATGTTCTGCCGACCAACGGAACCGCGAAATTCTTCTCTCCGCTGAGTGTGGATGATTTTATCAAAAAGTCGAGTATTATTTATTATTCCAAAGAGGCGTTGCAGCCGATTCA
This sequence comes from uncultured Eubacterium sp., assembly GCA_964445535.1. Lineage (GTDB taxonomy): Bacteria > Bacillota > Clostridia > Lachnospirales > Lachnospiraceae > Anaerobutyricum. The sequence goes on along the minus strand of CAYULX010000034.1, from coordinate 2,469 downwards.
TAAAGATATCGAGACATTTGCCAGGGCAGAGCATCTGACAGCCCACGCCAATTCCATTGCGGTTCGTTTTGAGGAGGAAGAAGGCGATGAGTGAGAGACGGACACATATTGAGAGAATTACCAAAGAGACGAAAATTATTATGGATCTGAATCTGGACGGCAGCGGGCAGGCGGAGATTCACACAGGCATTGGTTTTTTTGATCACATGTTAAACAGTTTTGCCCGCCATGGCTTCTTTGACCTGCGTTGCCAGGTGGACGGAGACCTGGAAGTGGACTGCCATCATACCATCGAGGACACCGGTATTGTGCTGGGGCAGGCCATCGCCCAGGCGGCAGGAGATAAGAAAGGCATTCGCCGCTACGGCAATTTTCTCCTGCCGATGGATGAAACATTGGTGCTTTCGGCGGTGGATTTGTCCGGACGGCCGTATCTTGTCTGCGATCTGCCTTTTACGGTGGAGAAAGTCGGAGGTTTTGACACAGAGATGGTGCGGGAGTTTTTCTACGCGGTATCTTACAGCGCTGCCATGAATCTGCATTTAAAACTTATGCACGGCGTGAACAATCATCATATCATGGAAGCGGCGTTTAAAGCCTTTGCCAAAGCTCTTGATGAGGCGGCGTCCTATGACAGCCGTATTACCGACGTGTTGTCCACCAAGGGCTCGCTGTGACCGGGATATGAATTTGGAGTAGTTGGAGGGAAATTATGGATTATATAAAGTTGATTGCACAGATTCCGTCAAATGGCGATAAAGAACAGGTGGAAGAAGCCGCCCGGTATTACGATAACAGTGGTGCTGACGAGCTGTATTATTATGATGCACAGTCCTTTGAAGAAGGAAGAGAAGAAGACGTGGCGACCATGCAGGTCATCTGCCGCAGCGCGGATATTCCTCTCAATGTCTGCGCGAAAGTGAAACGTTTTGAAGATGTCAAAAAGATGATTTACGCCGGAGCGAAGAGAGTGTTTGTGAAGACAGAGGGACAGGATAATCTGGACGCGGTGAAGGAAGCTTCCGAGCGGTTTGGAGCTGACAGAATATATCTGTATCTGGAGATGGATGTCCTTGCTGCTGTTTCTGTAAAAGAAGACCTAGCGAAAGAAGATGCTAAGGGCGACGAGCAGGCCACGCAGCCGGAAGGCGAGACACTGAATCTCCCGGAACGCTGCTTGCTCCGTGCCAGAAAGGCGGTGGAGGAAGAAGGCTTTGGCGGAATCGTTTTGTCCGGAGATTTCATGGAAAATATCTATGTCCAGACGGCGGACTTTTTAAAGGTCAAACTGGATGTACCGCTTTTCATCATGGCGAAGACCACCGATGAAGCGGTGGCAGCCGATGTGTTGAAGATGAGTATGGCGGAGGGATTGATTTTTGACTGTTGTCCGGAGAACAGTTTTTGCGCCGGGCGGGAGAACGGCGGCAGCGACAGCCAATATGGTGACAGCGGTCAGGCTGGAGGCGTTCAGAAAAAAAGATTAGACTTTATGGCGGTAAAACAGTATTTAAAAGGGCAGAAACTGCCGGTCAACACTTTTGAGAGTGCCATTTCTTTTGATGATTTTAAATTAAACGGCGACGGCATGATTCCGGTCATCACTCAAGATTATAAGACCGGAGAAGTACTGATGCTTGCCTATATGACAAAGGAATCCTTTGAGAAGACCATTGCCACCGGAAAGATGACCTATTATAGCCGCAGCCGTCAGGAACTCTGGACGAAAGGCGATACTTCCGGTCATTACCAGTATGTAAAATCCTTGACACTTGATTGCGATAACGATACCATTCTGGCAAAGGTGGCGCAGATCGGCGCAGCCTGCCATACCGGCAGCCGTACCTGTTTCTTCAAAGAACTTGTCCGGAAAGAATATGATGACCGCAATCCTCTGGCAGTGCTTGAGGATGTGTTCGCTACCATCCTTGACCGGAAAGAACATCCGAAGGAGGGCTCCTACACCAATTATCTTTTTGATAAGGGTATAGATAAGATTCTGAAAAAAGTCGGGGAAGAGGCGACGGAGATTGTCATCGCCTCCAAGAACCCGGACGCGGAAGAGCTGAAATATGAAATCTGTGATTTCCTCTACCACATGATGGTGCTCATGGCAGACCGGGGCGTCACCTGGAAGGAGATTACGGATGAGCTGGCGCAAAGGCACTAGCAGACTGTGTCAATCACATTTTACATAATGTAAAGACTGGTCATTTAGGAGGGGCATATCCATATGGTGAGCTCCTTCTATCATTTTAATCATCTCATGATATTGATTCCATAAAAACTTTATTAAAATTAATAAAAACAAATGAAAACTTTTGAAATAAGAATGGACATGTCCCCGGGGACAACCTGTATGATATATTTTAAACAAGACGATTTGCTTTTGCCTGCCTTTTACAGGCGGCACACAAAAAGCAATTTGGTGATATGTCAAGAGGTGATTAAAAAAAGATTTCAATAAAA
>CAYULX010000033.1:0-25645 GCA_964445535.1 uncultured Eubacterium sp. | reverse complement strand
TAAAAATCCCCATCCTTAAAAATGCGGTTCCTAAGCTCTACAAAATGTTTCTCCGCATCCGGAATAAATGAAGTCCCCTCATCGGGGGCAACCTGTCTGTCCCAGTTCTCGCCGGAAAAACGGCAGATGGAAATCACAGCCGTATCCGCAAAATGTTCGGCTGTCCGCAGAAGCTCATCCGGCAATTCCGGCTCCACCGTCATCCCCGGCACAGCACCTTCCTCGTACTGCCTCTCCACATTTTTTCTGTAAAACTCATAAAGCTCCGGCATGAGAATTACTTTTCCCTCATTCTCTTTCTCCTTCATGCCGTCCCATAAATTCTTTACATAATCCACGGTGACATCTCCGCTGCCGCCGCCGCCTTTCACATAATCAATACTGCCCTTTCCGAACAAAGCCACTCTTTCCCCATGCGCCAGCGGCAAAACACCATTGTCATTTTTGAGCAGCACCATCCCTTCACCGGCGACCTGCCGCGATAAAGCGATATGTTCCCTGCCGGCCGTCACCCTGTCCCTGCCGGGATACAGCGGCTGATTCGCCTGATATTTGATTCTCCTCCATTTATCCATATCTCTGACCCCTTTTCTATCCTACTCTAAATGTAACTTTTCTGGTTAAACAAAAGCCCGGCACCGTCAGAATATTTCCTTCTGGTTCCGGGCTTTTTGTATCGGGATTTTCGTTTACAGCATTGCCTGTACTTCTTCTTTTGTCGGCATTATGCGGAGCGCGCCTTTTCTTGTAGTCACAATGGATGCTGCTGCATTGGCGAAAGCGAGCATTTCTTTCAGTTCGTCTTCGCTGTATTCTTTCCAGCCGTGTTCCAGTACATAGTGGAGAATGCAGGCGCCGAATGTATCGCCGGCCCCTGTGGTCTCGATGGTGTTTTCCTGGATGAAGGCAGGAACTTCCACGCGGCAGTTTTTTGTGTAGGCACGGCTGCCTGTCTTGCCGAGGGAGAGGAGAATTAACGGAATGTTATATTTTTTCTGTACCATGGCGATACCCTCGTCATAGTCTTCTTTTCCAGTGAGCCACTGAATTTCATTATCGGAGATTTTGAGAATATGGCAGTGTTCCAGGCCGTAGGAAATCTGTTCTTTTGCCAGATCCATGGACTTCCATAACGGCTCGCGCAGGTTCGGGTCATAGGACATGAGGATACCCGCCTCCTCAGCGATGGCGATGGCTTTTCTGGTGGCTTTGCGGCATACCTCATCGGTCATGGACAGAGAACCAAAATGGAAAATTTTGCTGTTTTTGATCTGTTCTGCATTCACATCGTCTTCAGAGAGCGTCATATCTGCACCCGGGTTTCGGTAGAAGGAAAATTCACGGTCGCCGTCCGGGGCAGTGTGCACGAAAGCGAGAGTGGTGTGCACTTCGTCATCACGCATCAGACCGTCGGTTCCAATACCGACTTCCTTTAAAGCCGTTTCCAATTGATCACCAAACATATCTTTTCCGATTTTGCCGATGAAGTTTGTCTTATGTCCCAGACGATTCAACATGGACAACACATTGCAAGGCGCTCCTCCCGGATTCGCTTCCAGCACCGGATTGCCCTGTGCGCTGATTCCGTTTTCTGTGAAGTCAATCAACAGTTCTCCCAAGGCAGTTACATCATATTTGCTCATAATTATTTTCTCCTTTTACACGTTTTAATATCTCATGACATAATCCTCATGCTGTGAGATGTTAAATCAGGCGTCCAAGACGCATAACAACTCTATAATTTTTTCAGCCAGCAGAATCCGTATCCCGGAATATCCACACCGGCAGCTTTCCGAACCTCTCCGGTCAGCATATTCTTGTACATGCCGTCAGTCTCATTGATCCATGCAGTCTTGTCGTATTCGCTGAAGTTGAATAATCCAAACATTTTTTCGCCTTCATAGTAACGTCCGATACACAGAACGGACGGATCATAAGTTTCCACTATCCACATATCGGCATTGGTCACAAAGACTTTTTCTGTTTTACGGATTTTTTCCAATTTAGATAAGCGCTGGAAAAGTTTTCCTTCCACAGTGTCTCCATCATCCACATTTGCCGCCAGATCCCAACGCATGGCTCCCCGGTGGATGTAACGGGAATCATGGGCTTTATTCGGATCATTTTTATAAGTATAGTCATTCACCTGCGCGATTTCATCGCCACTGTAAATCACCGGAATACCAGACTGAGTAAACATATAGGCGTGTAGCATCACATCCAGGTCGATGGCCTTTTCCATTGCTGCATTATCCTGCTCAAAGCCCGCTTTTTCGATACCGCACATGGATGCTGTTGTGGCACAGAACCGGGCATCCTGTGTATTAGGATCATATTCATAAAGCTCTCCCCTGCTGGTACTATTGGCTGCATAGCCCTGGAAATAATCGTTCAGGAACTTCTTATGCGGCACCTCTTCCTGGCCTCTTGCCTTCAGGAACTCATAATCCAGCCCCCAACCGATATCATCATGACAACGTAGATAATTTAAGAATACATATTCTTTCGGGAGTCCTGCCACGATATCAAGCTGTCTTTTTAAGAGACTTACATCCCTTGTGGCTACCGTATGCCAGGTAGTAGCCATAGTTGTCACGTTGTAAAGCATATGGCATTCTGGTTTCTCCACTGTTCCGAAATAAGGCACAACTTTTTCCGGCTCCATGACCACTTCGCCCAAAAGAAGGACGGACGGACACACGATTTCTCCAATGATTCGCATCATGCGGACAATAGTGTGTACACGGCGGAGATTTCTGCACTGTGTTCCCAGTTCTTTCCAAATATACGGAACCGCATCAATACGGATGACGTCGATACCTTTATTGGCAAGGTATAGGAAGTTGTACATCATTTCATTGAATACACGCGGATTCAGGTAATTGAGATCCCATTGGTACGGATAAAATGTGGTCATCACATAATATCCGCAGTCCGGTAGCCAGGTGAAGTTGCCCGGTGCGGTTCTAGGGAACACCTGCGGTACAGTCTGCTCAAACTGCTGCGGAATCTGCGGATTATCAAAGAAGAAGTAACGACTCATATATTCGCCCTCTCCGGCCCGGGCACGTCTCGCCCATTCATGGTCTTCGGAGGTATGATTCATGACAAAGTCCATGCACACGTTCATTTTCTTCTTATGGCAGGCCGCTGTCAGGTGCTCTAAATCTTCCATGGTTCCCAGATCTTCCCGGACTTTACGGAAATCTTTTACTGCGTAGCCGCCGTCAGATTTGCCTGGCACTGTATCGAGAAACGGCATTAAATGCAGATAATTGACGTTGGCTTTCTCCAAATAATCCAGTCTGGACTCCACTCCCTTGATATTTCCGGCAAAATTATCAATATACAGCATCATGCCCAGCATATCGTTGGATTTGTACCACTCCGGATTCTTTTCCCGTTCGATATCCATGACCTTCAAATCCTTATTTCTTTCCATATAAAAACGATGAAGGTTGTCACAAAGTTCCGCATACATGGAATCATTTCCGTACATTTCCATATAAAGCCACCGCAGTTCATCATTTCTCTTTTCCATCCGGTAATAGAACTCTTCATCCACCGCCGTTCTTGCTGCCTTTGCTGTCGCCTCAGCCGCTTTTTTCGTTGCTTCTGCAGCTGCCTTTTTGGCTGTAGCCGCAGTTTTGGCCACTGTCTCCGTTGCTTTCTTGGCCGCAGAGGTTTTCTTTGTAGTTTTCTTCGGAGCCGGTTCTTTGGCAGCCGGCTGTTTCTCAGCCGCCGGTTCTTTTTTCACCGGCTCTGTTTTTTCTGGTTTCGCCTCGGCTTTCACCAGTTCCTCCGCTGGTTCCATCTCGACCCTGGTGGTTTCTTTGACTTCCGGCTCTTTAGCGGCTGCCGCTGCGGTAGTCTCAACAGCTGCGGCTACTTCCGTTACTTTCCTCTTGCGGCTTTTTTTCTTACTTGTGTTCGAACGTTTCATTGTTATCTCCCTCTTTGTTTCAAATGTTAGTATGCGTCAACAAAATGCTGTCAGTAATAAAGAGTCGGCCGGAGCTCGGCTGCTACTCTGCGATAAAATGAATCTGATATGCCCGGTATGCCTTGTATTCCACAGGAATCGGGATGCCCGTCTGCATTAGAGCATCGGCCGGATACAGTCGTCCGCTCTCTTCTGAACGGTACATTTTTCCCGAAATCAATCCTTTCAGGCGAACATAATCCACGGTCATATTCCCGTGAATGTCCTGCATAACCACATTGAGAAGGGCCTCGCTGCCGTCTTCAGAGACAAACTCCCAGGCTGCTGCTACTTCCTCAAATGGATTGGTCAGGCGGTAGTATACTCCATAATTGATGAGCTGTGCGTACTTACGGTACTCTTTAATCTGATTCTTTACGATTTCTTTGCCTTCATCCGGCAGAGCGCCCAAATCAAGCTCATAACCAAAGGTTCCCGCCATGGCAACCACGCTTCTTACCTGCAATGTTGTACTTCTTCCGGTCTGATGATTCGGCACCGCTGACACATGGGAACCCATGGCAGATACCGGATAACCGAAAGAGGTACCATACTGGATCTTTATTCTGTCAAGAGCATCGGTGTTATCACTGCACCAAATCTGCGGCGTATAGTATAACATGCCCGCGTCAAAACGTCCACCGCCGCCGCTGCATCCTTCAATGAGGACGTTTGGATATTTCTGAATGATACGCTCCAGAAAATCATACAATCCCAACACATAATCATAGGCAACCATGCCCTGCTCTTTTGCTGTGCGGGAGAAAACGACATCCAGACTGCGGTTCATATCCCATTTGATATACTCGATATTTCCCTGGTCAAGCACGCTACAGATCATATCAAAAATAGTATCTACCACTTCTTTGCGGGAAAAATCGAGTACAAGCTGATTTCTGGCACGAATCGGCTTTCTTCCCGGAACAGACAGGGCCCAGTCCGGATGTTCGCGGTACAGACGGCTGTCTTCGTTGATTCCTTCCGGTTCAATCCAAATACCAAACTTCACGCCCAGCGCATTGATTCTCTTAATGAGATGTCCGAGAGATTCACCCAGTTTCTGTTCATTGACATACCAGTCGCCCAGCCCTCTGAAATCATCATCTCTTTCTCCAAACCAACCGTCATCCATGACAACCATATCAATTCCCAGCTCTTTTGCATGTACGGCCAACTGATAAATGGTTTCTCCGTTAAAATCAAAATAAGCCCCTTCCCAACTGTTGACAAGAATCGGGCGGATGGCATTCTTATATTTTCCTCTGCACACATGATTCCGGATACAGGTATGGAGATTCCGGGAAAGACAGTTAAGGCCATCGGCACTGAAGGATAAAATCACTTCCGGCGCGGTAAAGATATCGCCCGGCTCCAGCGGATAACAGAATCCTTCCTGCTGCAGGCCGATCAAGGCTCTGGCCTGATTGAACTGATCTTTTTCTACTTCCGCCTGAAAACTTCCGCTGTACATAAATGTCATACTGTAACAGCTTCCGAAATCTTCTGTGGTCTCCGGTTCGGCAAGAATCAGCATTGGATTGTATTGATGACTGGAAGTGCCTCTCCGGCTTCCGATTCTGGCAGTTCCATGTGCCAGATGATGTCTCTGATACATCCGGTCCATACAGTGCCTTCCATGGAATGTGATGAGATCATAATTGCCTCCCACAAAATCCAGGCAGGCGCTTTGCAGCTTCTCAAGATAAATGGTGTCGCTGCCTCCGTTTTTCACAAGAACACTGCGGGTAATGATATCTGTTTCCGGAAGTACGCCATAAAGCAGGGTAACCTCCACCTGGCTGACTCCGTCTCTCAGGATGATTTCCAGAGTTTCTGCCTCCGATTCATCCGCATATACAGCCGGCAAACCTTTAAGGGAATACTTTCCCTTTTGGATTTCGTGTCCTGCATAGCGAAGGTCACAGCAGCGGGACTGGTCTGCATTGACTACGGTACAGGCCACATTTCGATAGTCGCCAAGTCCGGTATGTGGGAACTCCTGCGGCAGGGCATCCATGGAATATGACCTGTCCATTCCCGCATCATAAGGATTCCCGGAAAATCCCCTGTCTGCATACGTTAAAAGGTAGTCCATGCACCCTTCTGTTCTCCGCCCGTAGTATAAATGAAGAAGGAAACCATAAGGGTCAATCTGCATCTGATATGAAGAGTTTTTTGTGTGTAACGTGAATGTTTGGTTATCTTTGTCAAAAAATATACTCATATTTCTTTTCCTCGACCTTCACAATTGCGGTGCAAATTATGTACAATATTTCAATTTTAGGATGATATGCAAATTACTGCCTTCCGAATGCAGGGAAGACAGTAATTGCCGGTTTAAACTATATCTTGCAATATCTCCGCACCCTGTCGCTAGCATCTGATACGGAAATAAAAGCTATTAAATTATTTGACAGCGCCAGAAGTAACCCCTTCCACAATAAAACGCTGCAGGAACAAATACAGAATCAAAATTGGCAGCATGGCCAGCAACAGAGCCGCCATAACTAATCCTAAATCTGTGGAGAATGTTCCATAAAACTGCTGAGTGGCAATTGGAATCGTATATAATTCCTTTCTTGCGAGAACCAAACTTGGAAGCAAGTAGTCGTTCCAGAACGCCATGGCGTCAATAATTGCCACCGTTGCGATTGTCGGTTTTAACAACGGAAAAACCACTTTCCAATAGGTCTGCCAACGGCTGCATCCATCTATCGTCGCCGCTTCTTCCAAAGAAATCGGGACATTCGTCTTAATTGCTCCATGGAACATAAATGTAGCCATCGATAACGAAAAACCTATGTGCATGAAAATCAATGTCGCTCTGTGATTCAAAATATTGAGGATACCACCGTACAGAGATACCAGAGGAATCATCAGTACCTGAAATGGGATGACCATAGATGCAATCATCAGGGCAAATAGCAATGCTGTAAGCTTCCAGTTATTCCGTACAATGACAAATGCCGTCATAGAAGACAGGAGCAATGTAAAGATGGTAGCAAAGATTGTAATACATGCGGAATTACCGAACGCTTTCCAAAACTCCATCTTTTCCATAGCTTTCGGAAAGTTCTCAATGGTAAACCCATGTTCCCCAATCAAAGCCAACGGATTTGAATTAATATCTCCATTTGTCTTAAATACATTAATCAGGACAAGAATAAAAGGAAAAATAAATAATATAAATAATACGACTAAGAGAACCAGCATCAGTGCATGCCGGATCATTTTATTTTGAGCCGCCTTTGCATTTTTATCCATTATGCTGATACCTCCGCTTTCTTACCAATATAAACTTGAAGTACTCCGATCACCGCACAAACAACGAACAAAACAAGCGCTTCCGCCTGACCTGTACCGTAATTTCTGTAAGTAAACGCCTGGTTATACACATGCATGGCCGCCATTACAGAACTGTTGAACGGTTCACCATTTGTCAGGGACAGGTTTACATCGTATACCATGAAACATCTTGTAATTGTCAGGAACAAACATTGTACAAACGAGGACACCATCAGCGGCACGGAAATATGTATGATTGTCTGGAAATCAGTACAGCCATCAATCTTCGCAGCCTCAAGAACATCGTTTGATACACTCATGAATCCTGCTACATAAATCAACATCATATATCCTGCGTACTGCCATACAGCAACGATGATCAAACATACCATAGCTCCTCCCGATGTGGCAAGCCATGATGTGGATAATACACCGACGGAAAAAGCCTCTCCCAGCGCGACCAGCGCACGGTTGAATACGAACTTCCATACATAACCGAGTACGATACCGCCAATCAGATTCGGAATGAAAAATCCTGCGCGGAAAAAGTTCTGTCCTTTTATTCCCCTTGTTACCAGATAAGCCAGAATAAACGCAACCACGTTTACAAGAATAACTGCAACAAAGGAATAAATAAATGTTCTACCCAGCGCTTCCCAGAATGCTGAATCCTGAAATGTAGCAATATAATTCTGGAAGCCTACAAACGGCTTATTTCGAGAAACACCGTCCCAACTTGTGAATGTTAAATACAGGCCATAAATAAATGGTACGATAACTACTGCGGCAAAAATCAGGGTAGAAATTCCGGCAAACATTATGTACTGCTTTACTTTGTAAGACATACTGTTTGTTTTCATACTACTTAACTCTCCCTTCTTTTGTGTGCATCCCGGCAGAAACAGTTATCCGCTCATCCATTCTCTGCTGGAAACGATAAGAAAATGTGTCCTCCGCCGGAATACTTCAACATCAATTAATGTTCAATTACCTCTGCAGTTTTCCAATAAGTTTCTATTTCTGTGACAAGTCCGCTGCGGTCAATCTGACCAGCCAGATATTCCTGCATATCTGCACCGAGAATCGAATAATGATCGTCCGGCAGGAAATTATAGTTGTCAATTAAATTTCCGGAATCCGCATACTCTTTAACAGAAACGGATAATGGATCCAGATCACTTGCTTCAATGTTACTATATGCAGGGACCAGATTACAGTCCTCTGTCAGGAACGCATTTCCTTCTTCATCGTTAACAAGCCAGTTCAGGAAATCTTTAGCTGCCTGACGCTGCTCATCCGTAGTATTTTCTGAAGAGTCGATGAAGAAATATTTGGAACCGCCGCCTACCAGCTTCGTGTTTGTTCCATCGTCTGTATTCTGAGGCACTGGCATGATACCCATATTATCACTATAATCATACTGATTGAGCACAGCCCAATCCCAGTTACCGCCGAACATAAATGCTATCTCACCTTCTGCAAGCTTCTGTTCAGAAACCTCACGCTCTGCAGCGATTGCAGAATTTTTTGCATAATTGTAATTCATCAACACATCGAAAGTATCCATTAAAGAATTAAACTTCGTATTGTTGGCTAAATCTGCCGTACCTTCCGTCAATGAAGTAACAAATGCTTCCGGATCGTCCTGCTGTTCATAAACTTCTGCCAGGTAATGCGCTGCCAGCGACCAGTCTTCTTTCATAATCGCAGTCGGAGACTCCATTCCTCCTGCCACAAGCTGTTCACAAAGAGCTTCAAACGCATCTAAAGTAGAATAATCTTCCGGATGGAACGTCTCTCCAGTGATTGCTTCGATGGCGTCCGCATTATAAATGATACCACGGGCTTCGATACAAACAGGGAAACCAACGACTCTGTCATTCACCGTGATCGCATATTGTGTCTGATCCACCCAGTCTTCTCCGGATAAATCTTCTGCATACTCATCTGCCATACTATAAACGTCCTTCGCATCCACCATGGAAATGGTATACGGATCATTAGAAGAATATTTCGTAGCCAGATGTGCGGCCACTGTATCATTTGAATAATAAACTTCCACATCCACACCTGTGCTTGCACTGTACTCTTCCGCCATCTCTTCAAATTGTTCCTGGATCTCAGACTTGGAGTTAAAAATAGTAATAGAAACCCCCGATCCGTCGGAACTGCTGTCATCACCGGAGCCGCTACATGCTGCAAGAGACATTGTCATAATCGCTGCAAGGGAGACTGCTGCAACTTTTTTTAATTTCATGTTTCATTTCCTCCTCTTAAAAATAAAATGTCAAGCCGGAAATTCCTTCTCCTATTCCGCCTTTTAACGTCCGTATTATGCGTTCTTCCTACGGAAATAAGGATGCTAGCAATCCTACTTCCTCCTCTGAAAAACTACATACACATCAGTTAATGAAAATATACCACCTTGCGCCTTGTATGTCAATCGTTTATCATAAATTTTATTATATTTCTTTACGAAATCTTCATAAATTCTGTCATTTGTTTTACTTTTCCTTTAAAAAAGCAGCGTTCTTTAGTAAAAACATCTGTTTTTTTCTCTTAATATTCATGTTAAACCCTTAATATTTTAGGGTTGAAATATTATGGAAGATTTGATACAATTTTTTCAACATTGATTGGGGTAATTCAACAGGAAAGGAGTACCTTTACATGAAAAAAATATTTAATATGGACAATCCCTTCTGGGTAGCCATGGGCCGAGTTTTTGACATCTTTGTCCTAAACTGTCTGTGGCTTCTGTGTTGTCTGCCGATATTCACTATCGGCCCTGCCACCACAGGACTTTATTACGGTATGTTTGGCATCTTGCGCGGCGACGGCGGATATCCTTCCAGAGATTTTTTCAAATCATTTAAACAGAATTTTAAACAGGGCATACAGCTTGGGATTCCCCTCACACTGATCGGCTCCTTCCTTGCTCTGGACATCTACCTGTGTTACCACTCCGAACAGGGAATCTACACATTTTTCCTGTTTTTCTTCGTAATTTTATTTATCGTATGGCTGGCAGTCGCCTTATATACTTTCCCGCTGCTGGCTAAGTTTGAGCGGACCAACAAACAGCTTTTAATTTGGGCATTTACTTCATGTATCAAAAATTTCCCTCGCACCCTTTATATGTTTTTCTCCTTGGCTCTCGGCATCTGGCTTTGCCATCTCCTGACCGGATTGATCTTTATCGCCCCGGCCTTCATCGCGGAGAATCACACGGCCATCCTCCTCACCATTCTAGATCCGTATCTGCCGAAACCTTTTGAGGAAGATGATTTTGACGGGACGGACAGTTCTGATGGCGCTCATAATACCAGCAATGATGAAATTATTCCGCCAGACGATGATATGAAATGGCTTCTGTAATTTTAAAATATAAAACAATTGAGACTTTTTATATTGAGATTTTTTATAGAAGAAACTGCTCTCAAATTATTTGAGCTTACTCACACAGAAAGGATTTATTTCCGTTATGAAGAAAAAAGAAAAAGAGCCCTCTATTTTCCGGCAGGAACTGAAAAGAGATTGGAACACGTTCAAACGTCTGAAAGGATTTAAAAAACTCGGATTTCTTTGGGATTATTACAAACTTCCTGCTACCATCTTTATGACTCTCGTTATCGTGGTCTGCCTCTTCGTCCACATGCTTTGGGAAGGCCAGCAACCCCGCCGTCTTCAGGTCTACGCAGTCCTGAATACCGAAGACAGTTGTGTATACTGGTTTCACCAGTTTGAAGAAAAGCTGACGGCCGACGGCAAACCGGGAGCTGTGGAGCTGAACGAAGATCAGCCCTTTGATTACGACAGTTCTTATTATTATATATACGAAATTGAAGTTATGACCACTGTCTCCTCCCAGCGCATGGATGTCGCCATCTGCAACGCCGACATGTACGAATATCTGCTGGCCATCAACGCCTGTATGCCTCTGGACACCGCGCTGCCAGAAAATTTGTACGCGGATCTGTATAACCGGAACATGATTGACGTGAGTACTGCCAACCTGCAGGTGGACGAAAATGGTGAGATTGATACTTCCGCCGGCATTGACGGTAACTACGCGGTCAACCTGGAAGGCACAGAATTTGAGGAACGCTACAACAAGCTGGAAAACCAGATAAACAACGGAGAGACCCAGGAAGATCAGCCGCTCTATGCTGTCATCATCTCCAACACGGAGCACCTGGATGACAGCGTGGCGCTAATCCGGGCGCTGACCCAAGAAAATCTGCTGCCGGATTCATAAATCTTTGTGAAACACTAAAAGAGCCGCCATGCAGCGATATATACCCGACATCCTGAGTATACATCACTTACGCATGACAGCTCTTTTATCATATTTATTATGTTATTATGTGCTCTCTCGCTCCACCAGATAGACCGGAAGTACTGTCCGTTTTGCCACCAGCTGTCCCGCCACCGCTTTATCGAGTAGTTCCACGGCGATAGCCGCCATCTCCTTGATCGGCTGGTGTACTGTCGTAAGCTGCGGCGCCGTCACAGTGGCAATCATGGAATCATCAAAGCCAATAACTTTAATCTGCTCCGGCACATTGATTCCCAGCTTCCGGCAAATTTGGATGGCCTGGGCGGCAATCACATCGCTGTTGGCGAAGAGGCCGTCGATGTCCGGATGCTCCTGCAGTGTCTTTTCGACCATTTCGCTGTAATTCATTGCGTCAAACTGTACCACTTCCGTCATGATTTCAAGGAACGGAATCCCGTATTCCGCGCAAATCTGCCGGAAACCTACCACACGGCTGTCTGCTGACATAGGTGTATCCGTAAAACTTCCAATATGCAGCAGATGACGGCATCCTGATGTGATAAGCTTTTTCGCCGCCAGGGCGCCGCCCTGTATATTATCGCACTCCACCGATGCCGTTGCGGTATCCACATATCTCTCCACCGTAATGATGGGGATGTCCAGCTTTTCAAAAACGGAAGCATCCACCGTGCCGCTGAACAAAATCAGTCCGGCCACCCGGTTGCTGTAACACATTTCCACATATTCCAGCATCTTTTCATCTCTCCCCTGAGAATTACACAGGATTATTTTGTATCCCTTTTTATGGGCCTCGTTTTCCAGATTGCTGATCATTTCGGAAAAATACGGATGCCTGATATGAGGAACAATCACCCCTATTGTATTTGAACTTTTATTTTGTAACGAACGTGCCAGCTCATTGGGTCGATAATTCAGCTTTCTCATAGCCTCCGCTACCTTCCGGCGGGCATTGTCGCTGATGTATCCCCGGTTATTCAGCACCCGGGATACTGTCGTCACCGTCAGACCGGCTTCCCTTGCAACGTCCTTCAAAGTTGCCATTTTACTTCTCCTTCATCTGTCTCTGATACCACAGATTCCCCCTCTACTTTATACACATTTTCCCTGACGTGCATCATTCAAATTCCTCATTTATATTAAAAATGAATGTACAGCACGCCAGTCTGTTCAGTTCCGGATATGTATTCCCGGAAAGGCCGCCTTATTTGCTGACTTCAAAAACGTCATACTCCTTTACATGGTTAAGCGGCATTTCCAGGGACACCTCTGTGTTATGCAGCTCAAAGGTACCCATCTGCTCACCATTTTCAAAAAACACTTCCAAAATCCTGTCATCTACAATGAACAGAAGATGATTCTGCCATGCCTTTGCCTGAAAAGCATCTCTGTCCACCATAAAACTTCCCGCTTCCGGTGCATATTCCACCCAGCTTCCGTTTATTTTCCAGCGCAAATTCTCCAGAAGATGCTCCTCCAACGTTGTGCGAATTACCACCGCCTTTTTTTCCCGTTGCTGATAATGAATGGTATTATTCTCGTCCGGCGTCAGACGATCTGTGATTCTCTCTGCCTGCTCCATTAATTCCCGCACAGGTTTCTGAATAATGATAAATCCGTCGTCGGTCTTCTTGCAGGACAGTTCCATAGGTATGCCGTAAGCGCCGGTATAGTTCCTTCCGTCATTCTTCATACGAAGCCACGGAATAGAAATCACGCGACCATCCACACCGGAAAATGTCTGTGCCGCATAAGGAGTACCTGAAATATATGCCCACTTTTTCTCACCGTCTGTCTTGAAGTCATGGCCGTCAAATTCACCTTCATAATAAAAACCATCTGCCGCCCAGAAAAACCAGTGTTTCTCACCGTCTTCGGAGGATAATTCAAAAATATCCGGGCATTCCCAGCCGTCTTTCAGAGTAATTTCATCTACCAGTTCCCAGTTCTCAAGATTTTTGGAACGAAGAATGCCAAAATCGTTACCTCTGAGCCAGAGAACCATGATATAGGCATCTGACTCCTCGTGCCAATATACTTTCGGGTCACGGCTGTCCGGATAAATCACCGGCACACACGGCTCCTTGATCTTATGGAGAGTCTTTCCGCCGTCCAGACTGTAAGCAATCTTCTGGGTAAACTGCCGTCCCCGGCTCCACTCATCATTGCCGCCTGCCGCTGTATAGAAAAACAAGAGGGCGTCTTTTGGCAATCCCAGAAGCCCCCGCTCATTTTTGATGGCGCAGCCGGAATAAATGGTTCCGTTTTCATCCGGAAACATAACGGACTCCACCTGTTCCCAGTGCAGAAGATCCCGGCTCACCGCATGTCCCCAGCTCATATTGTTCCACTGGATATCGAACGGATTATACTGGAAATACAGATGATATACTCCATTGTCATAGATCATGCCATTGGGATCATTGGTCCAACCGCTTCTAGCCGCAAAATGAATCACCGGATGGGTATCGGCGGCATCTTCCTGTACATCGGAAAGCTGGATTCCTTCCGCAAAAATCTCCGGTGCATCCTCCATGGATACTTGAATCTTCCGCCCCCGGTACTGTTCCACCGGAATCTGCGCATAAAAATTATAGTCATACTGTCCTCTCTGTTCTGCATCTACAGGCACCATCACTTCTGTGAACTTCTCCTCTTTGCCGGTCTCCTGATCCAGAACATAAAGCCGCAGCAATTTCTCATCCTTTTGGACACAGATTGGGATATTCAGATATTTTTCATTTACCAAAAAAACTTTTTTCATATTGTCGCCGTCTCCTTTATTTCTTTGATAATTGTGAAAGTGCTCAAAAAAATTACTTATTTTTTACATTCGGCTCATAAAAAAAACCAATCCGACTGTCTTATTATGTCATTCGATTGATACATTTTGTTAATTATAACAAAAACATTTTCAATGCACAAGTACAAATTCTTGCTGAGAAAACCTGGAATAATCGCAGAAATGCCAACTTCTCATTGACAAAGTTTTCCTCTAACGAGTATCATAAATTCAGAAAAACAGGTTAAACCTTTGACATATTTGTCGCCAGAATGATTAGGAGAGTTTATAATGATTGCAACAAACGCGGACGCAAAAATGAATTACGAAAAAGCCTGTCACCTCGGAAAAAAAGAAGGCGGTTCCCCGGCAGTCCTTGACGATATTCTTGAAGAACAGCATATCGCTGCTCCGGCTGAGGTTTCTCTCGGTCTGGTATCCATACCGGTTGACCGGATTGTAGGGACAAAAAGCAAGGGAAGAAGCCAGTCTTTCAGTAAAAGCTTCTATCCTGTTTTGAAAGAAAATACGGAATTTGCCTCCAAATGGATTGCTCTTTGCAACGCCCATCTCAACGAAGGAATCCGGGAGCCCATCAAGGTATACGAATTTATGAATGAGTTTTATGTTGAAGAAGGCAATAAGCGGGTCAGCGTACTGAAATATTTCGGCGCTGTTTCCATCCCCGCTAACGTTATCCGCATTATCCCTCCGCAGAGCGATGACAAGGAAACACGCATATATTATGAATTCATGGACTTTTACAGTTTGTCTGAAATTAACGACATCTGGTTCTCACGTCCCGGCAGCTTTGCCCGCCTGCAGCGCCTGGTAGGAAAATTGCCAAATGAATCATGGAGCAATGCAGACCGGAAGACCTTCCATTCTTCTTACGCTCTTTTCCAGGAAGCCTTTGAATCCCTGAACGAGAAAAAGAGTTCTCTCATTTCGGGAACCACCGTTTTGAATCCTCTGGAGGACTTCTCTGAAAAAAAGAAGGTTTCCGTACTTTCGGGGGACGCTTTTCTCTATTATATTGATTTGTACGGCTATGAATCTCTGCAGACGGACAGCGCCGTCGAACTGAAAAAGAAACTGAAAAAAAACAGCGATGAATTTCAGCTTTTGCAGTCTGAGCAGTCTGTTACTCTTCAGATGAGTCCGGGCGAAAGCAAAAAGAAAAATCTTCTGCTCAGGCTCATCCCGACCGGCGCCAAAAAGCTGCGTGTCTGTTTTATCTACGCGCGTACGGTCAACACCTCAAGCTGGTCCTATTCCCATGATCTGGGCAGGGCACATTTACAGCAGGCGTTCTCCGACCAGGTGACCACTTCCTATTACGAAAACGGCACCCAGGAAAATATTGCCGAACTGCTCCAGAAAGCTATCGACGAGAACAATGATCTTATTTTCACTACCTCCCCGATTTTTCTGAAAGAGAGTCTGAAAGCAGCCATCGAACATCCGGAAGTGAAAATACTGAACTGTTCCCTGAATACTTCCCACAAACATATCCGAACCTATTACGCACGGATGCATGAGGCGAAGTTTCTCATGGGAGCCATCGCTGGCGCCATGGCAGCCAATGACAAAATCGGCTATATTGCCGATTATCCGATTTATGGCAATATCGCCAGCATCAACGCTTTTGCCCTGGGCGCCCAGATGGTCAATCCCCGGGCGACCATCTATCTGGAATGGTCCCGGCGCACCCGTCCGGTGAAGAAAACTTTTTTTGCCGACCATGATATTTCTGTTATTTCCGGAAAAGATTCTACTGCCCCGGGTATGTATGACCAACAGTTCGGCCTTTACTGCCCGGATGGGGACTCCATCTGGAATATGGCCATGCCTGTCTGGAACTGGGGGCGTTTTTATGAGCAGATGATCCGGAATGTCATGAACGGAAGTTGGAAACTGGACGACGAAAAAAATGCTACAAAAGGCCTTAATTACTGGTGGGGTATGTCCTCGGGCATTGTGGACGTCATCTGCTCCCACAGACTTCCCATCGGCACCTCCCGTCTCATTGTCTTATTAAAAGACACCATTTGCCGTGGGGATTTTAACCCGTTTTCAGGTATCATGTACTCGCAAAACGGCGTGGTCAAAGACCGTTCCTCCGACACTCTGACAGCGGAAGAAATTATCACCATGGACTGGCTGGCACAGAACATTGTCGGCTCCATTCCTTCTAAAAACGACTTGGACGAACCGGCCCGGGACCTGACAGCCATTCAGGGGGTTAAAGAGGAGGACCGACTGTCATGAAGATTTTAGCAGTATCAGATATTGAAGTTCCCTACTTCTGGGACTACTATGAGAAAAAAAAGCTGGCGGATATTGACCTGATTCTGTCTGCTGGAGACCTTCGGGCAGAATATCTGTCCTTTCTGGTCACCATGTCCCACGCGCCCGTCCTATATGTGCACGGCAACCATGATACCCATTATAAACACAAACCGCCGGAAGGCTGCATCTGTGTGGATGACAAACTTTATGTACACGAGGGCATCCGGATTCTGGGTCTGGGCGGCTCCATGAATTACAATGGCGGCGAATATCAATACGAGGAGAGGCAGATGCATCGCCGGGTCAGAAGGAAAAAGTTCTCTCTCCTGCGCCATGGCGGCATAGACATTCTGCTGACCCACGCGCCCGCCCGGAACATCAACGACGGCGAAGATCTGCCCCATCGGGGATTTGAAGCTTTTTGCTGTCTTTTGGATCGCTATCAGCCCCGCTATTTTATTCACGGGCATGTACACAAAAATTATGGCTGTAATTTTCAACGCTATGATAAATATAAGAGTACCGAAATCATCAACGCATATGCATACTGTATCTTTGAATACAATTCGCAGCCGTAAGAGATCTGATATCACCGCCTGAACCAAGGTCAATGGAATATTCCGGTGACCATTTCCATCCACCGGAAAGCTAATATACAAAAAATGTTGTCTTTAACCATAAATTTAAAAAAATTTTAGTTATTTGTGCCATTGCCGGACAGCTGTATTTGGTTTAAACTAGAGAAGTAAGTCAAATCATTCGTAAGGATATATATTTTTATATATACATATATTAAAGGAGGATACATTTCTATGGCAAACTTATCTTTAAAAGGAATTCAAAAAATTTATCCGAACGGTTATCATGCTGTAACCGATTTCAATCTTGAAATTGAAGATAAAGAGTTCATCATCTTTGTCGGCCCATCCGGATGCGGTAAGTCCACGACACTTCGTATGGTCGCCGGTCTGGAGGACATCTCTGACGGTGAACTCCGTATTGATGGTAAGCTGATGAACAACATCGAGCCAAAAGACCGTGACATCGCCATGGTTTTCCAGAATTACGCTTTGTATCCGCATATGACAGTATACGACAATATGGCATTCAGCCTAAAGCTTCGTAAGGTGCCAAAGGACGAGATTGATAAGAAGGTTCGTGAAGCTGCCAAAATCCTTGACCTTGACAAACTTCTTGACCGTAAACCGAATGCTCTTTCCGGCGGTCAGAGACAGCGTGTTGCCATGGGACGTGCCATCGTTCGTAATCCTAAGGTATTCTTGATGGATGAGCCTCTTTCCAACCTGGATGCTAAGCTTCGTGTTCAGATGCGTATTGAGATTTCCAAGATTCACCAGAATCTGGGCGCTACTATCATTTATGTGACCCATGACCAGACAGAGGCCATGACTCTTGGTACCAGAATCGTTGTTATGAAAGATGGTATCATGCAGCAGGTAGATACTCCTCAGAATCTATATGATTATCCATGTAACTTGTTCGTAGCAGGATTCATCGGATCTCCGCAGATGAACTTCATGGACGCCAAAGTAAAAGTTTCCGGCAATGATGTTACATTAAAAGTCGGACACAGCGAGATGCATGTACCAGATTCCAAGAAACAGGCGCTCATTGATGGCAACTACGACGGAAAAACCGTTATCCTTGGTATCCGTCCGGAAGATATTTATGAAGAAGACGACGCCGGAGCTCCCGTAGGTCTAAACATTAAAACAAAAATTAAGTTCTATGAACTGCTTGGTGCAGAGGTTTATCTGTACTTTGATATGGAAGGTACACAGATGACAGCCCGCGTAAGTTCCAGCACCAAACTGAAATCCGGTTCTGACGCTTCTTTCACACTGGATATGGAAAAGATTCATTTATTTGATAAAGAAACAGAAGTAACTATCACAAATTAGAAACATGCGCATTGTGCATTATAATTGTTTTCTCTTTTTCTAAAAAGGAATGTATGCCTCAGGTTCTCATCATTTTTACCTGGGGCATCTGTTCTTTATACCCTTAAATTTTTCGCTTTCATCTCCCGTTCTTTGAATCCCCCTTGTTTTTCTCTCCTGAAATGTGTAAAATACTTTTTATAACATTTTGGCAGAGCAGGAGGAAATTCCATGGACCATACAGAACAGCAGAATATCAAAAGAAAACTGGATGAGTTAAAGCGAATCACCGGTCTTTCTCTTCAGATGGATCTGCCTGATACGGCAGATTTATCGGTCGAAGAAGCAGAAGAGACCGTCTCTTATCTTCTTCATCAGCTTGACGCGCTGATCGCTTCCTACAAGGAAGCCAACAGCAAAGAGGCGATTTATAAGAAATGGATTACCGGCGATATGGAAACCCATGAACTGATTCACACCGCAAAAAGACTGCACGTTTCTCTTTTTGACCAGCGCGCAGTCTTCCTTGTGGAGACAAAGGAAACCATGGACAGTTCCGTCATAACAATTTTAAAACATATGTTTCCCGACGCTTCCCATGTGTGGCTGGTTCCCATGTCTTCCTGCCAGATGGCCATTGTCCACACATTTACGGAAAAAGTATCCGAAGAGCTTCTCCACTCCACCGCCTATCTGGTGATGAATCTGCTCAATACAGAGGCTCTCGTTCAGGTCAATGTCTCTTTCAGCGCAATGACCGACCATCTCAATCAGCTTCCCCTTGCTTATCAGGAAGCGGGACTCGCCATGAATGTGGGCAGAATCTTTTATCCCGGCCAGTATGTATACCCTTATAACAAACTGGGTATCGGCCGTCTCATTTACGGGCTCGGCAGGGAGCGTTGCAGCGCCTATCTGCGAGAAGTTCTCGGTACGGATTCCCCTGCCTTTTTTCAGTCGGAGACCGTTCATGTGATCAACTGCTTTCTGGACAACAACCTGAATATCGCTGAAACTACCCGTCGCCTGCATATGCACCGCAATACACTGATTTACCGTCTGGAACAGATACAAAAAGAGACCGGTCTGGATATCCGGCAATTTCACGATGCCATGACACTCCAAACGGTCCTCTTTGTATTTAACTATATGAAAAATTTATAATATGGCAACAAAACGGTCGAAGGCTTCCCTGCCCTCTTTGGTACATTTATATACTCCGGCGTCTTCCAGGACGCCAACGAATACCTGTCCGATTTCTTCTTTCAGAATATCCATCACATTGGAATCATTGATATCCGCGTATTTGGCGCGGATTTTTTTCGCCCATTCTTTATGTTTCAGCAGTTCCTCATGCTCCTCAACCGGCGTTCCTTTGCCCAGGCAGTCTGCCAGCAGCTCCATCTCCCCTTTCAGTCTGGACGGCAAAACAGCAAGCCCCATCACCTCAATGAGACCGATATTCTCCTTCTTGATATGATGATACTCACTGTGTGGATGGTACAGCCCCAGAGGGCACTCTTCTGTGGTGATATTATTACGCAGGGTCAGATCCAACTCATATACATCGCCATTTTTTCTGGCAATCGGCGTAATGGTATTGTGTGGCTCGCCGTCCGTCTCGGCAAAAATGTACGCTTCCTCATCGGTGTAGCCTCTCCATTTTTCCAGGATGCGGTCAGCTAGGGCAATGAGTCGTTTCTCATCTTTTTGGCGGATTCGGATGACAGACAGAGGCCAGTGAAGGATTCCCGCTTCCACATCCTCATATCCCGGAACAGTAATCTGTTTTTCTATGGCTGCATCCGCCATGGCGAAACGATACCGCCCTCCCTGAAAATGGTCATGACTTAAAATGGAACCGCCCACAATCGGCAGATCCGCGTTGGAACCCAGGAAATAATGTGGGAACTGTTTGATAAAGTCAAAGAGCTTCACAAAGGTAGAGTGATCAATTTTCATCGGAATATGCTGCCCGTTGAACACGATGCAGTGTTCGTTATAATATACATACGGAGAGTACTGAAATCCCCACCGGCTTCCGTTAATCTGAATCGGAATAATCCGGTGATTCTGTCTTGCCGGATGATTCATTCTTCCGGCATAACCTTCATTCTCCATACAAAGCTGACATTTCGGATAGGCGCTCTGCGGCGCGTTCTTAGCCGCCGCAATGGCTTTCGGATCCTTTTCCGGTTTGGATAAATTGATAGTAATATCGATCTGCCCGTACTGGCTGTCCACCTTCCAGCGGATATCCTTTTTAATCCGATCCCGGCGAATATAATTGTTATCCTGACTGAATTTATAGAAAGCATCGGTCGCCTTCTGTGAATTTTCTCCGTAAAGGTCTTCAAACTTCGCGATGACCCGAGATGGCGGCGGCGTGATGATACCCATGAGCTTTGTGTCAAATAAGTCTCTCGTCACGATATCATCGCTGCTGATAATCCCTCGCTCAAAGGCAATATCTGTCAATGCGTCCAGCACCTCTGGAAGCACGATTTTCTCACCGGAGACATCCTGTTCTTCATATTCATCTTCCCGGAACACTTCGAGAAGCTGATTAATCTTATATCTTTTATCCGTATGTGCAACGAGCTCTGTTCTTAATCCATATTCCACCAGTCTGGCAATTTCTTTATATAAACGCATCTTATCTTCTCCTTTTACCGCCCTTTACATTTCCTGTATCATATTTTCCTGACAGTTTCTCCACAAAATTTTACAGTACTTTCATACCGCCGTATTTTCTTACTTTTAATACATGACAGCTTCCCTCGCCGAACACATTATCCAGCGCTTCTCTGTATTCCTGTACCGCATCTCCCGGCACAAACGCCTGGATGGTTCCGGCAAAACCGCCGCCATGTACACGGCTGACACCCCTCTCTCCCAGTGCCGCATCACTGACGGCAAGGCCCACGGAAAGTCCCTGCCCATTTAAGTCCCGAACAGTAAATACATTCTGCAAATACTGGAAAGAAGAAGCGCCGGATGCTTTTACCCATTTCTTAAATGCGTCGAAATCTCCCTGCTCCAGTGCGGCAATCTCCGCATCCACTCTTTTTTCTTCTTCAAAGAAATGGATGGAACGAAGCACAGGGCGGTCACCGAGCTTCTTTCTAAGCTCTGCCAGCTTCCCGTAGAATTCCTTTTCATCCACCTGGCGAAGCACTTCTTTACCGAAATATGCCGCCACCTTCTTCATGTCCGCCGGAATTGAAGCATATTCAACGGTCAAATCAGCGTGGGAACCTTTGGTATCTGTGATGCACAGACAGTGATCGTACGCCTCAAAATCCACATCAATCTTTTTCACAATGATATTATCCGGATCCGCAAAATCAATATGGATGAGTCCGCCCACGGAGGAAGCGGTCTGATCCATCAGTCCGCACGGTTTACCAAAATATATGTTTTCCGCGTACTGCCCTATTTTGGCGATGTCCACTGCGTCCAGCTTCATATCATTGTATAAACCGGAAAGCACGGTTCCAATCAGCACCTCGTAAGCCGCAGAAGAAGACATGCCGGAACCGCTCAGCACATCACTGGTGGCGTAAGCCTGAAATCCGCCAATCTGATATCCCATTTCCTTAATCTTTGCCGCAACACCCCGGATCAGTGCCATGGAAGTTTCTTCTTCTTTCTTCGCCGGAGCCAGAGACGCCAGATTCACCATCGTCTTTGGATAACCTGTGGAGCTCACTTCGATAACCCCATCCTGCCGTGGAGAAACAACTGCGATGATATCCAAGTTAATGGATGCCGCCAATACTTTGCCGTGCTGGTGGTCTGTATGATTGCCCCCCACCTCACTGCGGCCCGGCGCGCTGTAAATCTCCACTTCCCGCTCACCGTACAAATCCTCATAACTCTCCAGCGCCTTGATATAACGCTTTGTCTGATAATCGAGAACCTCTTCATCCACATAAATGGCCTTCAGTAACTCCTTATACGCTCCGTTTCTAAATTCTTCTTTTAAAACCCCTGTTTTCTTTGCCATTACATGCTTCTCCTTCCTTTTGCCTTGCCCTTCGTTAAATATACGGTTATTATTATGGCTTTATAGTAAAATATTTTAGTAAATTTGTCAACAACTTTACTTGATTTTTTACTTATTATTTTACTGAAAATGTTTTCTTTTTTTACCTGATTTGCTATAATGTATATTATAGCAAAATTCGTTACGATAACAGACAAAAATAAAAGGAGGAATTTATGGCAACATTAAAGGACATCGCTCAACGAGCGGGCGTCTCCACCGCAACCGTGTCACGGATCCTCAATCAGGACGAGACTTTAAGCGTTACAGAAAACACAAGAAATAATGTCCTGCGGATTGCACAGGAATTACATTATAATAAAAAGAGGACTTCCGCTCCCTCCATGACCATCGGCATCTTTCAGTGGATTTCTCTATCGGATGAGACGGAGGACCCATATTACCAGGATATCCGAAACGGCATTGAACAGTATTGCGCCGAACAGAAAATCGAGGTAATCCGTGCTTTTGAGAGTGACCACAATTATGCAGATACATTGCGGGACGTCCCTGCCCTTATCTGTGTCGGGAAATATAGCGACAGCCAGCGTCAGGAGCTTGAAAAATTGTCTTCCCATGTCCTCTTCCTCGACATGCGTACTTCTCAGATTAACTGCAACACCATTACTCTGGATTTTGGACAGGCGGTTTATGACGCCATGGATTATCTTACTGGTCTTGGTCATCGTCATATCGCCTATCTGGGAGGCCGGGAGCAACTCACCGATTCCACCATCTATTTTGAGGAGCGCAAAGATGCCTTCATCCGCTACTGCACGCAGCACGAACTCTGCTGGGAACCTTATATCCGGGAAGAAGATTTTTCCGTGGAATCCGGTTACCGCATGGCTCTGTCTCTCATTAAGGCACGGGAAGAAGGGACCTCCCTCCTTCCGACGGCGGTCTTTGCCGCCAGCGACCCCATCGCCATCGGCGCCATGCGCGCCTTTTATAAATATGATTACCGGATACCGGATGACATCTCCATTGTAGGTTTTGACGATATCAGCGCCGCTGGATTCTTAAATCCGCCGCTGACGACCATCCATGCGCCGGCATTTCAGATGGGTCGATATGCCGCCCACTATGTCATTCAGATGACCGATACTTTCACCCAACAGGAAGCATTGCCGGTTCGCATTACCCTCCCCTGCTCCCTGCGTATCCGGGAAAGCTGCGGAGCGCCGCGAAAAGATTTTTCCTGATGCATTTTCTTGCCTTTTATTACAAATTTTTCGACCTTTTTTCGCCCCTTTTTCAGTCCAAAAATTCCGGTAAAAAGGGGCTTTACATATCTCCGCTCCGGTAGTATAAAATGTGAAGAAGTAAAAAATATATAAACAGAAAGGGATTACACATATGGATAACAAGTGGTGGAAAAAAGCAGTCATCTATCAGATTTACCCAAAGAGCTTCCAGGATACCAACGGAGATGGTATCGGAGATATTCCGGGCATCATCAGTCATCTTGACTATCTGGAAGATCTGGGCATTGACGCCATCTGGCTTTCTCCTGTTTATCGTTCCCCGCAGGACGATAATGGCTACGATATCTCTGATTACCAAGATATCGATCCGATTTTCGGCAGCCTTGACGACATGGACCGCCTCATTGCCGAAGCGAAGAAGCATCATATTCGTATCATCATGGATCTGGTGCTCAACCATACCTCCGATGAACACTTCTGGTTCCAGGAAGCGTTAAAGGGAAAGGACAATCCATATCATGATTATTATGTCTGGAGAGACGGGGTGGAAGGATGCCCTCCTAATGAGCTGACTTCCGGTTTCGGCGGCTCCATCTGGCAGTGGGTGCCGGAGCTTGGTCAGTATTATATGCATCAGTTCTCCAAAAAGCAGCCGGACTTAAACTGGGAGAACCCGAAGGTTCGCCAGGAACTTTACAATATGATCAACTGGTGGATTGACCGGGGCATCGAAGGTTTCCGTCTGGACGTTATCGACCACCTCGGCAAAGTGCCGGACGAGATGATTATGGTGAATGGCCCTAAGCTGCACACGCTGATTCGTGAATTAAGCGCCAACACCTTCGGCAAAGCCGGTCTGGTCAGCGTCGGAGAAGCCTGGAGCGCCACACCGGAAAGCGCTCTCCTTTACAGTAATCCGGACGGCAGCGAGTTATCCATGGTGTTTCAGTTTGAACATATCTGCCTGGACCAGCAGCCGGACGGCGAAAAATGGGATCTGATGCCGCTGCCATTCCTCAGATTTAAAGAAGTGATGAACAAGTGGCAGACCAGGCTTCACGACAAAGGATGGAACAGCCTTTTCTGGGACAATCACGACCTTCCTCGTATCGTTTCCCGCTGGGGCAACGACAGCGACGAATACCTCGACATCTCCGCCAAAATGCTTGCCACCCTGCTGCACGGCATGGAGGGCACCCCGTACATTTACCAGGGCGAAGAGCTGGGTATGACTAACATCCATCTCTCCATTGACCAGTACAACGATCTGGAGACCCTGAATGCTTACAAAGAACTCAAGGCCGCCGGACGTTCTGAAGAAGATATCATGGAATCCATCTACGCCAAGAGCCGCGACAACGCCCGCACGCCGATCCAGTGGGATGACAGCGCACAGGCCGGTTTCACCACAGGCACACCGTGGATGCCGGTAAACCCAAATTACACGACAATCAACGCCGCTTCCCAGGTGAACGATGAAGACTCCATCTTCTCCTATTATAAGAAGCTTATCCGGATCCGAAAAGAAACCCCTGTCATCGTGGATGGCTCCTTTGAGATGCTTCTGCCGGACGATGAGGAAATCTTCGCCTACCACAGAAAAGACGACAGTCAGACACTGACCGTCATCTGCAACTTCTATGGCAATGAACGTGAGATTGACGCCTCTTCCCTGATTCCGGAAGGCAGCCGACTGCTCATCTCCAATTATGCAGACATCGAAGATGCCAACACATTGCGTCCATACGAAGCAAGGATGTATCTGAAATAGCCAAAAACGCCTGTCAGCCCATGGAACAGTTTTCATTTCATCGCCTTCAGTATTTATATGTTTTACATGCCACGCCGCA
>CAYULX010000032.1:21225-25871 GCA_964445535.1 uncultured Eubacterium sp. | reverse complement strand
CCATCAAACGGTGCATATACTATTCCCTCTGAAGGTTCTATCGCTATGCCCTGTCCAAGTACGCCGCTGGAAAAGGTCTCATCCTTTACTTTTGAAAGATCAATTACATTTCCACTCAGCGGAGAGTCGACTCTGAACTCTTCCGGTTCCGTACTATTTTCGTCCTCTCTGTCCATCAGATGATTCCCCCCATTTCCGCTTTCCATCCCTGCTTCTTTTGCCGGATTATTTTCTTCCTCAGGTTCTTCCCAACCTATCAGCAGAGTCAGGACAAACGTAATCACAACCGATGCGACCGCAGCGATGCATGCAAGGATCATATTGGATGCGTATTCATTAGAGATGAACATTGGGAATGACAACAGACAAGGTCCAGAGAAAGCAAATGCTTTTATTCCGAAGGCCCCGATAAACACTCCTGTGATGCCGGAAGCAATCATGCTCGCAAACAGTGGTTTCCTCAGTCTCAGCGTCACACCATAGAGTGCAGGCTCCGTGATTCCGCCTGCTCCTGCGGATATGGCCGCAGCGGTCGCCGTTGCCTTCAGCTCTTTATTCTTCGTTTTAATTGCCACTGCCAGAGCGGCTCCTGCCTGTCCCAGATTGTATGCAAGCATTGCCGGAAGCTGCAGATAGTCATACCCCAGCGAATCCAGATTGCTGAATATGTACGGAAAGACAGCCACATGCATTCCACACATAACCACCAGCGGGAGCAATGCAGAATAAACGCCGATCGTAAGCCACGGTGCCATATTGTAAGCCGTACTTAGTACAACTGCCATTCCCTGACCAATGATTGTCCCGAGAGGTGCCAGTATTATCAGCTCGATCGGCACACAGACAAGCAGGATTGCCATCGGCTTCAGGAGCGTTCTCGTCCAGCTTTTAAAAATCCGATCTGCCAGAGGTTCGAGTTTTGAGATCATCCACACTGTCAGAAGAGCCGGGATGACTGTTGAACTATAGGAAGCTGAAGTCACCGGAATCCCGAGAAATGTTGTGGACTGTTCCGATATCATATCAATTAGACTCGGATGTAACAGAACAGCTACAACAGCCATTGACAGCGTCGTATGGCAGTTAAATTTCTTCGATGCCGAATATGCGATTAGCAGTGGGAGAAAGTAGTATCCTGCATCCCCTATGATGGTAAGGATCTGATAGGTGGGAAGCTCGGAAGAGATTCCAATCATATCAAACAGAATCAACAGGATTTTCACCATACCGCATCCCAAGATTACTGGAATTACAGGCGCGATCGAACCTGAAATTGCATCCAACAGCGATGCACCGAACTGCTTCAAACTGAACGGTTGCTTTTCTTTTTCCACCGTTCCATTTTCTTCCACACTAATCAGCTTATTTATTTCTGCAAAGCAGGTCTGAACATTATTCCCAATGATCACCTGATACTGTGCTCCGGTCCGAACCACGCCCAATACTCCTGGAATCTTCTTTACTTTTTCATCATCAACGTCGGAATCATCAACTAGTCCGAAGCGCAATCTTGTCATACAGTGCGCAAGAGACTTAATGTTTTTCTCGCCGCCCAGTAAATCAATTATCTGTCTGGCAGTAATACTGTAATCCATAATTTCCTCCTTATCAGAACAAAGTGTTTTCAGATAGAAGTCAGGCCCGTCTTCTTTCGTTTGTGGTTCTATCTTATCTGTTCTTTCTGCGCCTTTCAATGGATTATATTCATTCGGAAATAGCATTTCTTTTTCTTTTTTCTCTTTCCAAGCAACAGCGAAACAGAATTTCGGATACGTGATCCGTGTGTCTGCAGCACTGGTTTTATGGCTCATTATCTGCTAAAATAAATGAAAATAACTAAGATTAGAAAGGGGATTATACATGCTTTTAAAAGAGAGGATTGAAAGTGTTCCGCATTTGTCGGACAGCCAGCAGGGGGTATTGAACTATATGTATGAAAACCCACATGAAATCACGGAAATGACTCTGAAAGAAATCGCAGCGGCATCTTATACTTCTCCGGCCACCCTGGTCCGTCTTGCCAAAAATCTGGGATATAACGGATTTGAAGATCTGCGGAAAGATTTTATAAAGGAAGAAGAATATAATAACCGCAGTTTTCATTCCATCGACGCAAATATCCCGTTTCATGGCAATGATAATTATATGGGAATTGCCTCCAAGTGTGTTTAAAGAAAATTACTCCGCTAATTTTGAAAATAAAAAAGGACTTTCCAAACGTTCTGAGCCGGGCAGATTTGCGACCTATAATGTTCTAAAGGAATAAGCGGTAAAACACTCTGCCGGATAAAGGCTTTCCCCATATTCGGAGACTCTCCATCCGGCAGATTTCTTCTCATCATTTCATCTTTTGATTACGTCTGTCAGTATTCCTTCTCATATTCTTTCCCCAGACGCACGGCTTCAGCTAACTTTCCCGACTCAGAAATGTCTCCCTGAAGCAGAGCTCCGACGATAACGCCATCCTTAACAATAATCTTTTCGTAAGAGTCCGGACTTTTCCGGATAATCTCATTGTATGAGTTGTCGAATCCGTTTACTTTTCCGATAGAGACTGTCGGCACATCGAGAAAATACATGGAAGATTTTGGTGTAAAATAGTCCGTCTCTTCCTTCAGAATTCC
Organism: uncultured Eubacterium sp.; assembly: GCA_964445535.1. Taxonomy (GTDB): domain Bacteria; phylum Bacillota; class Clostridia; order Lachnospirales; family Lachnospiraceae; genus Anaerobutyricum. The sequence continues at coordinate 23,247 of CAYULX010000032.1, read as the reverse complement.
GCTCATGGCATATGCCGCCGTAATTCCCTCCCGAACCGCCGCCGGCCATACCGGGCTTCTCCCCGTCACATCTCCTGCGCCAAAGACATCCTCCACATTCGTCCTTCCATATTTATCTATTACAAGTCCGCATTTATCACACAAAATCGGGCTGTCTTTCAGGAATTCCACATTCGGGCGCACCCCGGCGCAGTTGATCACCAGATCCACCTGGATTTCCGTTCCATCCTGCAATATCACCTTATTGCAGTTTTTCAGTTCATCAAGGACAAACTCTCTGGCACCCATGCCGTAGAACTGTGTAACTTTCTTTTCCTCAAAAAGCCTCTGATACACTCCGGCTGCATATCCATCCAACTGAATCGGCATCATATACGGCCCCATGTCTGCCAAATAGATCTTCTTTCCATAGTTAATGAGACCTGCGGCTACATCAATTCCCACAAGACCTGCGCCCATGATAAAGATGTTTTCCGCATCCTGCGCCGCTTTCTTTATCTGTTCGGCGTCATTCAGACTTCGAAATCCGAATATATTCTTTCCTTCCCGCAGCCCGGGAACAGGCGGAAAATTTGTATGAGATCCTGCTGCGATACAAAGTCTGTCATATGGCACTTCAATATCCTGATCTGTATGTACTGTTTTATTCTCCGTGTCAACAGATACCACTTCCATCCCTTTCATCCAGTTTATTTGTAGGCGGGTATCGAAGTCCAGACCAGCAAAGTTCATCTCTTCCAGTGTTCTCGATTCATCCAGCCAATGATAAAGGATACAGCGTGAATACACTTCCGTATCCTTTGAAATCAGCGTAATATCCGCATCCGGATTACATTCTCTTAATTTTTGGATTGCCGTAATGCCTGCAGCACTTGCTCCTATTACTACAAATCTCATTGTTCTCCCTCCATCAGATCTTCCAGATATTGATGAACGGGAAGAATCTGCCGTAAACCTTTATAACAGTTAAAACAGGTTGTGATCACGCAATCGCTTCCGGTCTGTTCATAGTCTTTCAGTTTCAGTTCCTTCCCCTCCTGCGCAATGTCACTGCTGTACATAGGCACCAGCCCGCCGCTGCCGCAGCACAATGAGTTATCTTTAATATGGGGAAGTTCCCGGATTTCAAATTCTCCGTACAACGCACGTACACTTTCCGCAAAAATTCCGTTTTTCCGATCCGGGCAGGAATCATGCACTGAGACAGTATATACCTCGGAGAAAGCTTTCCTCTTTATCCTTATCCCTTTTTCCACAAGATTCTGAGACAGACAGTGTATTTCTATCCCTTCCAGAAAGCCCATCTGCTGTATCCTCCGGTTAAAATCATAACAGCTTGGACAGGGCGTGGTGATTACCTTCACCCCGTGTTCCTTATACAGGCGATCCATCTTTACAATATAGTCCTCAAACTCCCGATACTGCCCGGATGCATACAGAGGGTTGCCGCAGCATATGGCTGTCATACCGTCTGCAATATCCTTTTCCTTCAGATATGCGGTAACCTTTTTTGTCAGTTCGGGGAAACCTGCCGACATATGACACCCCGGGACGAACAGTCTCGGACAGTTCCCGTCACTCAGCAGTGCATCCTCATAAGTAATCCCATTTTTTCTTTTCTGCTTAGCAAATATATTGTCTTCTCTGTCCACTCTGACTCCTGAATAGCATTTGCAGAATCCTCTGCGCCAATCCTCGATCCAGGCTCTGGCATGGAACATGAATTCCTTCGCATTAAATTTGCGGGGACATTTCTTCAGGCACATACCGCACTGATGACATCCGAATATACTTTTCGGCAGTTCTTCCCATTCGTTCTGCAACAGCAGAGTTGCAACTTCACCATAACAGAGTTTCCCGATCAGCGAGGTCGAATGATAACACCGGCAACTGTGGCAGCGAAGACAGTTTGATTCAATATACTCCAAATACTCTTTGTGTTTATTCATAGGCTGTATCTTCTCCGTTACTTTTGATTACTTTTTTATACCATTCAAATGATTTTTTACGTCTCCGCTCAAA
>CAYULX010000032.1:0-21125 GCA_964445535.1 uncultured Eubacterium sp. | reverse complement strand
TTTCAAGATCCCCGTCTTGTATTTCAATATGTGCATTCATGAGTTTCTGATATGCCCTGCATGTATTCGTATAATATCCTCTGCACTGCACATCCGAACAGTAATATATGGGAAGCAGCTTCTGACGCACCAGCAGCTGATCCTCCGGTCTGCAGGTCATAGGATAACAGCAGTTATACAAAATCATATTTCCGACTTTGCAGTCCGGATCAATCTCATGAGCAGCCGCCACGGTAAGCGCACTTGCCACAAGTTGATAGTGGGCTGCCTGAAACATGACATCCGTCCGATTCTCATCTTCACGGTAAATAATCCCCGCCTGATGCCATGGCACCTGCGCAATAAAGATTGAGTTAATTTCATTGAATGTAATCCAGTACTTCACTTTGTCTTTGTACCGGCTGATTACCGTCTTTGCATACTGTACGGACAGTTCAATCAGCTTCCTGCTTCTCCATCCACCATACTTTTTCGCTAAAGCAAGAGGTAGTTCAAAATGATGCAGAGTCACAATCGGTTCAATTCCATATTTTCTGCATTCGTCAAACACAGCGTCATAAAATCTGAGCCCCTCCTCATTTGCCGTCTCATCATCCCCGTTCGGGAAGATACGGGACCAGGCTATTGACATCCGAAAACACCGGAACCCCATTTCTGCCATAAGGGCAATGTCCTCTTTATAATGGTGATAAAAATCCGTTGCCTTATGACTTGGATAATACACACCGGGTCTTATACTGTCATGAATTTTCCTTGCTTCTCCATGGCTGGCACCCATCTCCACATCATTGATACTGAGACCTCTTCCGCCCTTGTCAAATCCCCCTTCATACTGATTAGCTGCCGTAGCACCACCCCATAAAAAATCATTCCGCAACTCAATATCCCCTTTCTGTTTTTGGTTACAAATTAATAATATTTTTTTACAGAATGATTTTCAATATGGCTGTGTTATTCAGGAATACGATTTCGCATTTTCCCTATTGCCGGCCCTGATTAGCGAAACGATATTACATCTTTCAATATCGTTGCAAGCGATTTACCTAAGAAAACTGTCAAAAAAGAATCGTCTATCAGCTAAACATTTTTTCGCTCCTCACAGTGTATTCGTTCCTCCCCAAAGAGGAATGGATCATTTCAATTTGTTTCCGTCAGAGAACGCAGTTCCCACTTTCTCTCCCACCTTCAGATAGGTATGGTTGGCAGGGTCGTAGGAAATCGCATGCAGTTTTGCAGAATCTATTTTCCCTTCTTCATTTAAAATGTTTTCATCTACATTTACATTGACGATTTCCGCCACAATACGCAGCGTTGCATTGTATTGCTTGATTTCTTCCACTTTACATTCCAGGGATATTGGCAGCTCCTGGATCACCGGCGCATCCACAAAAGCGCTTTTGATGACATGGAAGCCGGATTTTTCCATCTTATCAGGCACGTCGTGGCCGGACACTATGCCGACGTAATCCGCGGAAACCAGATTCTTCTCGTCGGCAATTCCCACGGTAAATGCCTGTCTCGCCTTGATATTATCTGAGGTTTTATGCCTCACGCCGATATTAATCTGAATCCGGTTGGAATTCACGATACCTCCATAGGCCACATTCATGGCGTCCGGTGTGCCGTCCTCTCCGTAGGACGCCACAATTAACACCGGCTGTGGATACACATATGGATTAGCACCTAAATTTTTACGCATTTCATTTCCTCCTGTTCTTTCATTACTTATTCATATATCATTTTCAATAAATTAGGGAACACTCTCATTCTTATCCTCCTTGCCTTTCTTTTCCCTTTATATATATGTTACCATGTCTTTTAGATTCTGTTAATATTTTTCAACAATTTTTAAAGGAAACGCACAGCTTTCTCTATATTTTTTCATAATCTTTACGTTTTTTTTAATTCGACATAGACAGACAGAAAGGGATTTGATATGATAGGTAAGTCGTTTATCGAAAATGTGTGGATATTCGGGCAGAATGAAGTCTGGTTCCCACAAGGTTCCGCGAAAGCGTGACTTGAATTAAATAAAGGAAGGTAGTTGATATCATGCAAACAAACACTTCATCCAGCAGCGAGCTGTTTAAGCTCAACGGAAAGCCTACCTTCGGGCAGGCATTTCCACAGGCAATGCAGCATGTGCTGGCCATGTTGGTCGGCAATATTACTCCGCCGATGCTCATCGCCAGCACCCTTTCCCTCTCCGCCGCAGACCAGATTATGTTGACGCAGGCAGCCATGCTCATCGGTGGTATTACCACCCTGCTTCAGCTCTTCCCGGTTCTGGGATTTGGTATGGGGCTTCCCAATGTCATGGGCGTGGCCTTTGCCTACATGCCTATTCTGACCATGATTGGAACGCAGTACGGCATCGCGGCCATCTTTGGCTCTCAGCTTGTGGCCGGTTTTGTTTCCATCTTCATTGGTATGTTCATGGGAAAGATTCGCCGGTTCTTCCCGCCGATTGTCAGCGGCACCGTGGTTTTAAGTATCGGTCTTTCCCTGTATGAGACCGCCATCACTTACATGGGCGGCGGCTCCGCTACCCAGAGCGCGGGAACCTTCGGCTCTCCTGAGTTTTGGATTCTTGCCGTAGTTACCCTGGTTGTCACTCTGGTCTGCAGCCTTTTTGGAAAAGGTTACTTAAAAGTATCCGGTATGCTCATCGGTATCGTCGTCGGCTATGTAATCGCTCTGTTCATGGGCGGCATCGTAGATTTCTCCACCTTTAACGAGGCGGGACTTATCTCCGTTCCGATTCCATTTCATTTCGGACTGGAATTTCACGCTGACGCCATCATCATGATGATTCTCATGTATGTGGTACAGGCAGTACAGACCATCGGAGACGTTTCCTCCACTGCCATGGGCGGTTTCGGCCGTGAGGCCACCGACAAAGAACTGGGCGGCGCCATCAAAGGCCAGTCCATCTGTGGTATGATCGGCGCCATCATCGGCGGTCTGCCGACAGACCCGTACAGCCAGAATGTCGGACTCATCTGTACCACCAAGGTTGTGGCTAAGAGAGTGTTCCTCATCGTCGGCGTCATCATGCTTGCCGCAGGCTTCTGCCCGAAATTCGGCGCCTTGATGACTACCATCCCGCAGCCGGTTCTCGGCGGTGCCACCGTAACCGTATTCGCCGCCATTACCATGTCCGGTATCCAGCTTCTCGGCGAGCAGCCGATGAACTACCGCAACAAGCTGATTGTCGGCATCGCTTTAGCCATCGGCGTCGGCATCGACGCAGTACCTGATGTGCTTCAGTTCTGCCCGCAACTTGCAAAGAACATCCTCGGAAGTTCCCTGATGGTGTCCTTCCTGATTGTGTTTATTTTAAATATTATCGTACCGGAAGACAATTCACCGGCAGATTAATTTGCCGGCTGCCCCGTCCGAAAGATTTACTCTTTCCGGGGCAGTTTTTCTCATTCTGTTTATAATCGGTCTACAAGCCCTTCTTTAAAGCTCTTCACATATTCTTTCGCCGTTTCCAAGTTATATCCGGACTTTTCCATCAGTTCGATAAAATGTGTTCCCACAATGCAGCCGTCAATGATATCCAACAGCTTTTCCACGTCTTCCGGAGTGCGGATACCGAAGCCCATCATCACCGGAATCTTTGAGGCCGCTTTCACATTTTCCAGGTAAGCGCGCACATTTTTGTGGAAATCCGCTGCCTGACCGGTGACTCCCATGGATGAGACACAGTAGACGAATCCTCTGGCATTTTCCAGAATCATCGGAATCCGTTCTTCGGAAACCGGAGCCACCAATTGAATGAGAATCGGCGCATTTTCCACCTGGGAAAGCGCTTCCATAAGCTCATCCTGCTCTTCTTTCGGCAAATCCGGAATAATCAGGCCGTCCACGCCCACGGCGGCACATTGCTTTACAAAAGCATTCACCCCGTAATGAAGAACCGTATTATAGTACATCATGTATACAATGGGGACTTCACAGTCCCGGCGCACCTCTTCCACGGCGTCAAACACTTTTCTTACATTGGTTCCTTTACAGATGGAGCGATAAGAAGCGTCCTGAATCACCGGACCGTCAGCGGTAGGGTCTGAAAAGGGAATCCCCAGCTCAACGACGTCGATGCCTGCCTCCGCCTCCGCGCGAATCAACGCTTTCGTTCCTTCCATGTCCGGCAGCCCGGCGGTCATATATGTGATAAAGGCTTTCTGTCCCTTTTCCTGCAATTCTCTCATTCGTTTTTCTATTCGGTTCTCAACCTGATTGTTCATCAAAGCATTTCCTCCCTTTTCTGTGTCAGGGGCTGATCCGGTCATCTTTTCTGCGGTCATCTATTTGTACCCCCTGTCCTTAAAATAATCGGCGATGGTATTCACATCTTTATCCCCTCTGCCGGAAAGGTTCACCACCATTATCTGATCCGGCGTCATGGTTTCTGCTTTTTTAAATGCGTAGGCAAGGGCGTGGGCGCTCTCAATGGCAGGAATGAGGCCTTCCACCTTACACAGCTCTAAAAGCGCCTCCATGGCCTCATCGTCGGTGACAGACACATACTGCGCCCGGCCGCTGTCATGGAGATAGGAGTGTTCCGGCCCCACGCCCGGATAATCCAGCCCCGCGGAGATGGAATGGGCAATCTGTACATTGCCGTCTTCGTCCTGCAGCAGATACGAGCGCATTCCGTGGAGTACACCCGCCTGTCCCACGGAAAATGCGCTGGCGTGTTTTCCGGTCTCGATACCGCAGCCGGCGGCTTCCACGCCGATGAGTTCCACTTTTTTCTCCTCAATAAATTCCGCAAACATGCCGATGGAGTTGGAACCCCCGCCCACACAGGCGATGACGCAGTCCGGCAGTCTTCCTTCCTTTTCCAGTATCTGTTTTTTGGTTTCCACGCTGATCACCCTCTGGAACTGTTTTACCATCTCCGGGTACGGATGCGGCCCCACGGCGGAACCAATAATATAGAAGGTATCCTCCGCATTTTTCGCCCAGGTACGGATTGCTTCATTGGTGGCGTCCTTCAACGTCCGGCTTCCCGTCTTCACACATTCCACCCGGGCGCCGAGCATCTCCATACGGAAAACGTTCAGCGCCTGCCTTGCCATATCTTCCTCGCCCATATACACGGTACATTCCATACCAAAAAGGGCAGCTCCGGTGGCGGTCGCTACACCATGCTGGCCAGCTCCGGTCTCGGCGATCACTTTCTTCTTTCCCATTCGTTTTGCCAGAAGGATTTGTCCGATCACATTGTTAATTTTGTGGGCGCCGGTATGGTTTAAATCCTCCCGTTTCAGATAAATCTTTGTTCCATATTTCGCCGACAGTTTTTCCGCCAGATAGAGGGGCGTTTTCCGTCCCACATAGTCTTTCAGATAATATTCATACTCTCTGGTAAATTCCGGGTCTTTGATGGCCTCCCGGTATGCCTTTTCCAGTTCTTTCAAAGTATTCATCAAAGATTCCGCCACATATTGTCCGCCATATTCTCCATATTGTTTATTGTTCATCATGCACCATCCTTATTATTATTTTCATTTTATCCGGGTCTTTTCCCCGGAATTTTTTCATCTTTATCTCCCCTCCGGCATGGTTTTTGCCCCGATTGCCGTCGCCGGAAGAGAGTTCCGCATATTCCACCGCAGAGCTCACATCAATGCCGTCCGGATGCACCCGGGCAATGGCTTCCCGCACATTTCCCGCGTGTATCCCGCCCGCCAGAAACAATAGTCTGTCATCTCTCGGTATCCGGTCCATCAGCGACCAGTCGAAGGTCTCGCCGCTGCCGGGGTTCTTGGAATCAAAAACATACCCGGCAATTTTTTCAAGCTTCCGCATCTCCTCAAAGACGTTCATGTCTTTCACATTGAAAGCCCTCAATATGGGCAGCCTCACCGCGTCATAGGCGGCTCTGTCCAACTCGCCGTGAATCTGAATGTAATCAAATCCGGCTTCCCGGATCTTCGTGACCTGCTCCACCGTAGGGGAGACCGTCACCGCCACAGTTTTTATGCTGCTGTTTAATTGTGCCCTTAGAACTGACGCCTCGGGCAGCTCCAGATTTCTTTTGCTCTTTGGAAAAAACAGGACGAAACCTGCATAATCCGGAAGAAATGTATTGGCGTACCTGATATCCTGATCGGTGGTAAGCCCGCAGATTTTTATGAGCGTTCTTTTTGATTTTTCACACATTTTCTCGCTCCTGATCATAAATCGCCTTCCACTCTGTGGCCAGTTCCCTCGGATGCGCCGACAGCATGAAGGCGCCTCCGATCAGCAGAGCATCCACCTTGCACCGCCGAAGAAGACGGATATGTTCCCCGGTGGTCACGCCGCTCTCCGACACAAAGACAGTATCCGACGGAACCATGGGCCGCAATTTCCAGGTGTTCTCCAGAGATATTGTGAAGTCTTTGAGGTTTCGATTATTGACGCCCACAATCCGCGGGTTAAGCCGCAGCGCCCGTTCCATCTCTTCCTCATCATGGACTTCCAGCAGCACATCCATTCCCAGGGCATATGCCAGTTCATAAAACTCTTTCATCTGTTCATCCGTCAAAATGGCGGCAATGAGCAGGATACAGTCGGCACCGATCACCTTGGCCTCATAAATCTGATACACGTCAATGATAAAATCTTTCCGGATCATCGGCAACGGCGTAATCTCCCGTATCTGTTTAAAGTATTCCACATTTCCCAGGAAATGGTCTTCCTCCGTCAGACAGGAAATGGAATCCACCGAGCTGTTATAGTCGTCAATTCGGTCGGTCAGTTTCATGGTCATGTTTATCTTTCCCATACTCGGAGAGGCCTTCTTAAATTCCCCGATAATTGACAGCCCTTCTTTTGCCAGCGCGTCATGGAAGGAATTACTTTTCCTGTCAGAAGCCAGAGCCAGCCGCCGCATTTCTTTTTCCGGGACGACTGCTTTGTGTTCCGCCAGCCGTCTTTTTTTATCTTCTACAATGGTATCCAGTATCATTTTCTTTCCTTTCTATCTATATATTATTCTGATTCGTTGATCCGATTTTCGTCTGTCCTTTTGCCTGTAAATTTTTTACTGTGATCATTTTTCATAATTCAAAAAATTCTCAATCATTTTTTTGCCGTGTTCCGTGAACACCGATTCCGGATGGAACTGGATGCCGATGACCGGATATGTTTTATGTTCCATGGCCATGATTTCCCCATCATCGGTTCTGGCAAGGATTTCAAAGTCCGGCGAGAATGTGTTCTCATCCACCGCCAGCGAATGATATCGCGCCACTCGGACGGGGCTGGGGATCCCCTGAAAAATCCCCCTGCCGCTGTGGGTAATCAGCGACTGTTTTCCGTGCATCAATTCCTTCGCATGGATTATTTTGGCCCCAAAGGCTGCTCCGATGCTCTGATGTCCCAGACAGATACCCAGAATCGGAATCTTGTCATAAAATTCCCGTACCACGTCCAGACAGATACCGGCGTCCTTCGGGCTTTTCGGCCCCGGGGAGAGAACGATTCTCTCCAGCCGCATCTCTTTTATCTCTTCCACCGTGATCTTATCATTGCGAACCACCCGGATGTCTTTATGAAAAATTCCCATGTACTGATACAAGTTATAGGTAAATGAATCATAATTATCAATCAGCAATATCATAAGTTTTCCTCCCTCACTAATATCCTGGCAAGGGCTCTTACTTTATTACAGCATTCCTGATATTCCTGCACAGGATTGCTGTCTGCGACAATGCCGGCTCCTGCCTGAATGTAAACCCTTTTCCTTTTTTTAATCATGGTACGGATGGTAATACAGAAATCCATGTTGCCGCCGAAATCCATATATCCGATGGCTCCGCCGTAAAGTCCCCGCCGGACAGTCTCCAGCTCATCAATGATTTCCATGGCCCTCACTTTCGGCGCCCCGCTCAGGGTTCCCGCCGGAAGGAAAGATCCAATCAAATCCACTGCTCCATGCCCTTCTTTCTTTCTTCCTTCCACGAAGGTGACCAGATGCATCACATGGGAATATTTCTGCACATGCATGAAATCTTTCACTTTCACGCTGCCAAACTCCGCGATTCTTCCCATATCGTTTCTGGCCAGATCCACCAGCATCACATGTTCCGCCTTCTCTTTCGGGTCCGCAAACAGGCTGTCCTCCAGTTTCTTGTCTTCCTGTTCATTTTTCCCCCGCGGTCTTGTTCCCGCTATGGGACAGGTGGTCACCACACCGTCTTTCTGCTTCACAATCATCTCCGGAGAACTTCCGATAATCTCAAAATCGCCAAAATTAAAATAATACATGTATGGTGACGGATTCATCTCGCGAAGCTTCTGATAAAGGATGAATCCCTCCTGTTCCGTCTCGATGGTCCACCGCTGGGAAAGCACCGTCTGAAACACATGCCCTTCCCGAATATATTCTTTAATCTTGTCCACCTTCGCACAATACTCTTCCATCGTGTCCGATTGTCCGATAATCCTTCCGTCCGGCTCCGGCAATGAGGTCGCCGGTCCGTTGCCGCCGGTCACTTTCATTGACGCGGCCCCCTCGCTTTTATCGCTCTCTGCCATTCCGGCGCCGTCGGCGGCTTCTTCTCTCTGTTCTTTTTTCTCAAAAGCTTCCCGCAGCATTTCTTCCATTGTTATCTCGGCGCGCTTCCCACCCTCTTCGCTGTCTTCTTCCAGGGCCACCGCCGTCATGGTCTCCGCCACATGGTCAATGGAAAGAAACTCCGTCACCAGCATGAGTTGTATGGTATCAATCCCGATCTCATCGGGATTCTCATCCGGCAGTTCCTCCTGATATCTCACAAAATCATAGCCAAGGGCTCCCACCAGGCCGCCAGAGAATGGAAGGGGCGTCCCTTCCCGGCGAATCTCAAAACTCTCCACATAAGCTTTCAGCGCTTCGGCAGGATTCCCGGACAGCCGGATTTGCTCCCCATCTCTCTTCCCAATGACAAGCTGATCTCTTTCCGTGCGGGCCCAGGCCGCCGGATTCTTCCCCAGAAAGACATAGCGGTCGTAATTTTTATCATAGCTTTCCAGCAAAAAGCCCCTGTCATTACCGACATAATTCCTGTAAATATCCACCGCCGTCTCTTCAATGATACTAACGGTTTTGCTGTAAACTTTGAGGATTTGTTTCATGGCTGCTCCTTTCTTTTCCGGGAAGATGCTGTCCAGATTTTTTCCAACAAAAAGTCCCTGACTTATCGAAATAAGTCAGGGACGAAATATCCGCGGTGCCACCCTAATTAATAATACTGCCGCTCTTTCCGGGAGCTAATCGCTGCTCACCCGGCTGTGTCCGGCAATATGATTCACTCTGATTCTGATACGGACCCTGTGGTCGATATCATACCCCTGTAACGCGAGGACGCGGCATCAGCTACTGTTACTTTCACCTTGCATCTCCCAAATCCATTCCCTTTCTCATCCCATATCGGCTCTCACCTGCCCGACTCTCTGTCATGTTCCTGATGAAAGGTACTACTTTTGTTCAAAGACTTTCATTTTTATTCACTGCATCTAGTATATCAGTAATTATTTGTGCTGTCAACTGGTTCATTTTGTCAACTATGCCTACAATTCCTTGAAATTATATTCATTTTTTGTCGAACTGGTGTATAGATTTTTTTCGAAAAATAATATATTATGTAAATATAGTAGATGAAATCAAACGCAACATTTCAACTACTTCTCAACGTTTCAATTACCTGACCACCGGTACTCCTCCTTTTTCCGGTTGGTTGACGAGAAAAGGCATCGCTTATTCAGCCATCTAAGCAATGCCTTTTCTCGTATTTCAAAACATTTCCCGGAGATTCTCCTTGTCATAGGATAACTCTTACAAGCATAGACTGTATCAAATTCATCGGAGTTCCCTTAATATGAAACAATATATGGAAAACAGAATTTTGTCTATTGCTCACTACACCATCGATCACATCTCTACCGTTCGTTCCACCGCTAAAAAATTCGGCATATCGCGTCATCATGAATCACCATTTTCTACTTCACATCATATTACTTTCAGCAAAATTTCCACCAGCAGCACCGCCCCACAGGCTCCTGCCGCCACCACAATGAGACTGCCGCGCCGGTAAGAAAGAATGACCGCCACAATGAATCCGGCCACGGCGGAAATCATGCTGCCAGTGGCATAAAGAATCGCCGGAAATGTCATGGCCGCCAGCACGGTATAGGGAATGTAATATAAAAAAGAATTCAGAAACCGGTTTTTAAATTTTTTCCTCACCATCACCAGTGGAATCACCCGAATCAGATAGGTCACTCCTGCCATGACAATGAGATAGGGTAAAAACTTTATTAAATCCATTCAGGTATCTCCTCCATGAAACACTGTCTCTTTCCAAAACTGCCGTCTCGCCGGAATGTTCCCTTCAGGAACCTTCTGTCAGGATTCTTCCACCGGAAACAACAAAGCCCCTGCCGCCGAGGCAATGACCGCGCAGATGATAATGGCAAACCCGCTTGAAATCCCTGCGAACACCGGTACATATTTAAAAAGAATACTGATGATGACCGCCAGCAGCGCCACAGCAAATACCCGCTTATCTTCCGCTGACTTAGGCACCACCACGGCGATGAACATGCCATAAAGGGCAACGCCAAGGGCGTTGGTAAGAATCTGCGGCAGAATATTGCCGAGAAACGCACCAAAAAATGTACCGCCGGTCCATCCGATGATCGGCAGAAACATCAGTCCGCCAAAATAACTCTTTTTGATGGGACTGTCACTCTGAATAGCCGCCGCAAAAATCTCATCCGTGATGCCAAAACCGAGAATCCACCGCCAAATCCCCCGAAAGTCGCTGTCCACTTTCTGGGAGAGGGCGATGGACATGAGCATATATCTGGCGTTGATGACCAGCTGCGTCACCGCCATCTCCAGAAGTGTTCCCGCCTGGACGATCACCGTGAGTCCGGCGAACTGTCCGGCTGAAGTCAGGTTGGTAAGAGAGATGAGTACCGATTCAAAGATGGTACAGCCTCCCTTCACCGCCAGGATACCGAAAGCAAAGGAGACGGCGAAATAGCCCAGACAAATGGGTATTCCGTCACGAAGTCCCTTTTTTAAATATTTTCCATTCATCAATCTCACCCATTGACGCTTTCTTCCTAAGCTTCGTCAATAGCCTTCCCGATATCATGCCTCATATATTTGTTGGCAAAATTCACCCATTCTGTGGCAGCGTAAGCATTCTTTCTGGCCTCTTTCAGATCCGCTCCCTTGGCAGTGATGCCAAGAACCCGGCCGCCGTTGGTGACGACGCCTTTGTCTGTCTTTTTGGTTCCGGCATGGAAACAATAGTAGCCATCTTTGTCCTTAAAGTTCTCCAGTCCCTCGATGACCAGCCCCTTTTCATAGGATACTGGATAACCGTCGGAGGCGAGTACCACGCAGACAGCCGCATTATCTTCAAACTGCAGGTCAATCTCATCCAGCCGGCCGTCAATGCAGGCTTCCATCACATCAACGATATCGTTCTTCATCCGAGGCAGTACCACCTGAGCTTCCGGGTCGCCAAACCGGGCGTTGTACTCCAAAACCTTCGGGCCGTCTTCCGTAAGCATCAGCCCGGTGAAAAGCACACCCACATACGGACGTCCTTCCGCTGCCATGGCATCCATGGTCGGCTGATAAATATGTTTCTCACAAAATTCTTTTACTTCTTTGGTGTAAAAAGGACTCGGGGAGAATGTTCCCATTCCACCGGTGTTCAGACCGGTATCGCCATCTCCAGCTCTCTTGTGATCCTGAGCGCTGGTCATACATTTGATCGTTTTACCGTCACAAAACGCCAGAACAGAAACTTCCCGTCCGGTCATAAATTCCTCAATAACCATTTTATTGCCGGCGTCGCCGAACTTCTTCTCTTCCATAATGGTCTTTACGCCTTCTTTGGCCTCCTCCAGCGTATTGCAGATGAGGACTCCTTTGCCGAGGGCGAGACCGTCCGCCTTTAACACGATCGGCATTTTGGCGGTTTCCAGATAAGCTAGGGCTTCTTCTTTGGATGTGAAGTTCTCATAAGCCGCTGTCGCAATGTGATATTTCTTCATCAGATCTTTGGAAAATGCTTTGGAACCTTCGATGATGGCCGCATTTTTACGCGGACCGAACACCCTAAGTCCCTCTGCCTCAAACACATCGACCACGCCGCCCACCAGTGGATCATCCATGCCGATGATGGTCAGATCCACTGCATTTTCTTTGGCAAAGACCGCCAGTTTTTCAAACTCCATGGCGCCGATATCCACGCACTCTGCATATTCTGCAATTCCCGCGTTGCCCGGCGCGCAGTAGATTTTATCTACTTTATCGCTTTTGGCCACTGACCAGGCAATGGCATGTTCTCTTCCGCCGCTTCCAACAATCAATACTTTCATTGCGCGTCCTCCCTTATTCTTCTATGGTAACTTTCCGTCCGTCCACATGTACTTTTCCATTGGCGATGAGGTCAATGGCTTTCGGCAGAATCACCCATTCCGCCTGCTCCATAATTCGTCTCTGTAAAATCTCCGGCGTATCATTCTGCTCCACCATCACCGGTTTCTGCAAAATAATCGGACCGGTATCCGTTCCTTCGTCCACAAAATGAACCGTGGCACCAGACACTTTTACTCCCCGCGCCAAAGCCTTTTCATGGACGTGGAGTCCATAACAGCCGGCGCCGCAGAAAGAAGGAATGAGGGACGGATGAATGTTGATGATCCGGTTCTCATACTCTTCTATGATACAAGGCGGAACCACCACCAGATAACCGGCAAGGACCACCAGATCAATATCCCGTTCCTTCAATGCCTCCAACAACTTCTCATTAAATTCTTCCCTTGTGTCAAAACTCTTAGGAGACAGCAGGAGCGCTTCCACACCATATTCCTTTGCCCGGGTGAGGGCATAAGCTCCGGCATTATTGCTGATTACCACCTGAATCTGCGCGTTGGTGATTCTTCCGTCATCAATGGAATCCATGATGGCCTGCAGGTTGGTTCCTCCTCCTGACACAAGGACCGCAAGCTTTAACATATGGTCACTCCCTTTTCTCCTTCTTCCACTCTGCCGACAATCCATGCTTTTTCGCCGGCCTCCGCCAGAACTTTGACCGCCTTGTCTGCATCGGAAGCATCCAAAGCCAGCATCATACCGATACCCATGTTATAGGTATTATACATCATCTCTTCCGCGATATCTCCTTCCTTCGCCAACAGACGGAAAATCGCAGGAACCTGATAGCTGCTCTTGTCCACAATGGCTCGCACACCATCCGGCAGCATCCGCGGAATGTTCTCATAGAAGCCACCGCCGGTGATATGGCTACATCCTTTGATGGTAATACCGGCTTCCCTCACTGTCTTTAACGCTTTCACATAGATTCTTGTGGGAGTGAGAAGCGCTTCTCCGAGGGTCATACCCAGTTCTTCTTTATATTCTTTTAAAGCTGCCTTTTCCATCGGAAAGACCTTTCTCACCAAAGAATACCCGTTGCTGTGGACACCGGAAGACGCAATGCCTACCAGCACATCTCCCGCTTTAATATTTTCTCCGGTAATCATGTCCTTCCTATCACAGACGCCTACCGCAAATCCCGCCAGATCGTACTCGTCCTCTGCCATGAGACCTGGATGTTCCGCCGTCTCGCCGCCGATAAGAGCCGCTTCTGACTGGAGACAGCCTTCTGCCACGCCTTTTACGATGGACGCGATCTTCTCCGGATAATTTTTGCCGCAGGCAATATAATCCAGGAAAAACAGCGGTTTCCCGCCGGCGCAGGCAATATCGTTGACACACATGGCCACACAGTCAATTCCAATCGTGTCATGCTTATCCAGTATCATGGAAAGCTTCACCTTCGTGCCGCAGCCATCGGTGCCGGATAAGAGCACCGGTTCTTCCATCTCCTTAATCTTACTCAAAGAAAAGGCGCCGGAGAATCCTCCCAGGCCGCCCAAAACTTCCGGCCGCATGGTCTTTTTTACATGTTCTTTCATAAGCTCCACCGACTGATAGCCGGCCTCAATATCAACGCCTGCGTTCTTATAATCCATAACAGACTCCTTTCCTCTCTGACGTTTACATCTGTTTCAGATATTCTTTATATCCGATGGAGTCAAGCTTCTCCGCTTTATCCACCACCTGATTTTTCAGTTTCTCGGAATATTGTTTCAATCTTCCAAGAAGTTCCGCATCAGAAGCGGCAAGAATCTTTGCCGCGAGGATACCGGCGTTGGCCGCGCCATTGATGGCCACTGTGGCAACCGGGATACCGGTCGGCATCTGCACGATGGAATACAGAGAATCCACGCCGCCAAGGTCGGAAGTCTTCATCGGAACGCCGATAACCGGCATCGGGAAGATGGCGGCGCACATGCCCGGCAGGTGCGCCGCCTTTCCTGCTCCCGCGATGATCACTTTGTAACCTTTTTCTTCCGCGGACTTCGCATAGTCAAAAAACTCTTCCGGCTCTCTGTGAGCAGAAATGATCGTCATCTCAAAATCAATACCCAGTTCCGCAAGAATGTCCGCCGCCTTGCTCATAACCGGCATATCGGAGTCGCTTCCCATTACAATACCTACTTTTGCCATAATGTGTTCTTCCTTTCTTTTTTATGAATTTATTTTACTTATGAATTTATTTTACAAAAGCGTTCTTCAGATCTTCTTTCATGTCGAGAACCGCCTGACGGCTGGCGTCCCCGAAGTTCTCCGGGCCATAGACATCAGACTTCTGATAAGCACAGATGATGCCCCGGCTGGAGTTTATGATGGCTCCCAGTCCATCTTCGTTGAAGAACGGCGCCAGATCCTTTCCTGTGCCGCCCTGAGCGCCGTATCCCGGCACCAGAATATAATTCTTCGGCATCAGTTTGCGGAGCACCGCGCCCATCTCCGGATAGGTCGCGCCCACAACGGCTCCCACATAGCTGTAATCCTCACCCATGTGTTCTTCGCCCCACTGCGCCACCTTTTCTGCCACAATCTCATAGAGCGGCCGACCGTCAATGAGACGATCCTGGAACTCTCCGCTGGACGGATTGGATGTCTTCACGAGAATGAACATGCCCTTTTTCTCTTCTTTACAAACTTTGATAAACGGTTTGACGCCGTCAGAACCCAGATACGGATTCACGGTAATAAAATCTTCCGTAAAAGGAGAATAAGTATGGCTTCCCACCTGCACTTTTCCCACATGACCGACAGCATAAGCCTCGGAGGTGGAACCGATATCGCCGCGCTTAATATCTCCGATGATCGCCAGCCCTTTGCTCTTGGCATAATCACAGGTGCGCTTGAACGCCTGCATACCCGGAATACCAAACTGCTCATACATGGCCACCTGCGGTTTTATCGCCGGAATCAGATCGTATGTCGCGTCAATTATTCCTTTGTTAAACTGCCAGACCGCTTCCGCAGCTCCCTCCAGCGTCTCCCCGTATGCGTCAAAAGCATCCTTTTTGATGTGCTCCGGCACATAAGAAAGCATCGGATCCAGTCCGACAACGATAGGGGCATCTTTTTCTTTAATGTTCTTAATTAATTCCTGAATCATCTTGTCCCTCCAGATTATTTATTTGATTTTACCATTGGTACATTCTAGTGTACTTTTATCCTGCTGTGTACACAATCTTTCCGTCACAGATTGTATAATGTACCTTTCCGCAGAGCTGCGCTCCCAGAAACGGCGAGTTGCTGGCTTTGGAAACAAACTTCTCCACCTGCCACACTTCTTCCGGATGAAAAATCACCAGGTCGGCTGCTTTGCCCACAGAGATATCTCCGCAGTCAAACTGGTAAAACTTTGCCGGGTTCACGGTCATCTTCTCAAGAAGATCCATCATGGAAAGATATCCTCTCTTTACCAGATTGGTGATTCCCAGCGCCAGCGCAGTCTCAAGACCGATGATGCCGCTTGGCGCGGCGGCAAATTCTCTGTTTTTCTCTTCCGCCGAATGAGGTGCGTGGTCGGTGGCGATCATATCAATGGTTCCGTCCATGAGTCCTTCGATAATCTTTGTCTTATCCCAACTGGTCCGCACCGGAGGATTCATCTTGCACATGGTTCCGTAATTTAGCACATCTTCCTCCGTCAGCGTAAAATGATGAGGCGTCGCCTCCGCATACACTTTCGCCCCCTTGCTTTTGGCGTAGCGCACCAAATCCACCGATCTTCCTGAAGAAATATGCTGGATGTCCACCTTGGCTCCCGTCTCCAGAGCCAGCATCACATCTCTGGCCACCATCACATCCTCGGACGCCGCCGGCGCGCCGCCCAGTCCCATCTGCCGGCTGACCACGCCTTTATTAATGCCGTTCAACTCATTGAGGGATGGATCTTCCTCATGGAGACTGATTGGCATATCCACCTTCGCCGCCATTTCCATGGCCTTTTTGATGAAACCGGCGTCCGTCAGAGGAATCCCGTCATCGGTAAATCCGCAGGCGCCGTGGCGGGCCATCTCCTCAAAATCCACCAGTTCCTTTCCCTCAAAATTCTTCGACACTGCGGAAACCTGCTTCACATGAATCGGCAATTCCTTCGTCCTCTCCAAAATATCGTCCAGCACTTCCGGACAGTCCACCAACGGCTTCGTGTTGGCCATGCAGACCACCGTGGTAAATCCTCCCGCGGCCGCTGCGGCGCTGCCCGTCTGCAAATCTTCTTTATAAGTCAGTCCCGGATCCCGGAAATGTACATGGACATCCACCAGCCCCGGCGCCACAATGCATCCGCCGGCGTCAATAATCTGTTCCGGTTCCACGGACGCTTTTATTTTCCCGAATCCGGCAATTTTTCCATCCTGCACCCACACATCGGCGATCTCATCCATCCCCGTGGCGGGATTCATCACCCTTCCGTTTTTTATGAGAAGCATAGCAGTCCTCCTTTTTTTCATTCCTCCTCCAGAATATCTTCCACCAGTTCACTGGAAGTTCCTTCTATATCAAGTTCTTCCCCTTCCACATTCTGGAACGGATCGTTTAAGCGAAGGGTTCCGTCCAGCACAAACCGCCCGTCCAGAATAATCGGCACTTCCACACGTTCCTTATTGACCGCCACAATACGACCCAGCGCTTCATACGGAATGGTGATGTCCGTATGACAGTTGAAATATGCCTTTTTAGGATTCTCTTTTCGCAAGATCGAGCACTCATTATCCTTTGCGATAATCTCCTTGCCGTCCGGGTTAAATACCCGTACATCCTCAGAATAGGAATAACAGGTATCTCCCAAAGCCACATGAGGTCCCATCTTCTCGGCGATGAGGATCGGCAGCTTAGGCATAATGTCATATTTTGCTGCCATCACATAGGCCGTGGTATTAGTTCCGATGGCAAACTCTCCCATCGGCAATGTTTCTCTGTTAAACAGAAGGTTTTCTTTGATAAACTTCTTCCCCTCTTCTTCATCCGGAAAATTATCGCAGGAATATTCTGTCACCATGCCGTCCTCAAATTGCAGTCGCAGATTTTTATAACAAAGTCCGTTCAGGTACACCTTATTCACATGAAGAAGACCGCTGGTTCCTTTCAGACGCGGAGAAGTAAAGACCTCTCCCACCGGTATGTTCACATCCGCCAGACAGTTTTCAAACTTGGTCTGGGTCTCCGGGTCATCAAGATCCGCGAAGGAGATGGTCAGATTCGTCATGTTGCTGCCCCGTCCCATGATTTTTACAAAGGCAGAGCGATCAAGCACCTGTATCATTTCCTGTTGGATCTCTTTATATTTCTCTTTATCCAGATTATTGACCTTGCGAACTTCCTCGAAAATCTCCTCAAACTTCTCCCCGATGGACGGCAGCGGATAGGCAATGATCGTAAAGCTTCTCTCATCCTGATTGATAAATTCATTGATCAACGCATTGGATTCCGCCGCATACTCGGCCTGAAGATTCTGCTGCCGCTCACTCAACCGGTATGTCTCCGGCTTGCTTTCCGGCTCAAAAGGAATCTCCCCAAATACTTCAAAACACGCCGGGCCGGCAAAACCTTCCGCCTCATCGGCCAATTCTTCGTAAGCCTTTCTCATGCAGGTGAGCTTCCGGTCCAGCATCCGCTTGTCAAAATAAACGGCCTCGTCGAACCGATGGTCGTAATCATACTGCTCATTGGGATTGGAAGAAACATAACCCACTTTCAGATTCTGTCTCTTATTTAAAGTATTAACCGCCGCCCGGTAGAACACCGGCTCTAGTCCCAGATCTCTGAACTGATACACCGCCGCCCGGATAATCCGCTCAAAGCCGATGTTATAACGGATATTGACCGTCTTCTTTTTGGATAAATCTACATTTTTCAGGGCAAATCCTTCCCGGTATCCGTCCGTAAATGTAAATGCGATCTCGTCAATCTCTTTTTGCGACAGGCTGTTTAAATACTGCGCCATGCGAATCTCATTTTCTGAAATATATTCCCCGTAAGAATACAGATAACGGATATCGGAGAGATCCGCCCCCATCACGATATCTGTCGCGAAGGATAACGACGGGTCAAACATTTCCCGCACCCGCCAGCCAATCCATTCCTCCGCATAATCATAGAGGAACCAGTAAATCACATCCTTCACCTGATGGTAACTCACATCACCGCTCTCAAACATACAATATATCTCAATGAAAAGCTCATTGAGATAAGTCATTTTCTCTAAATTCTGTTCAAAACAGAACACCCTTTCCGAGCGGAGTTCTGTATACAAGAAACTCAAAATCCGTCCGTATTCCTCGCCCAGTGTTTTTACGGCATAAGCCGGGTTGGCGTAAGAAGTCTCATAATTGTCCGGGAAAAGCTCCTCGTAAAATTTTTTATTTTCTTTTTGCAAATCTTCCAAGGCGCATCTGTCTAATATCCCGTCCGCCACCGCTGCATATATTGCTCTGCATTTCTCTAAAAAAGCGGCTGTGTGCTTAAAATACTCGCTCAGCCCTCCCTCTACCTTATCATTTTTTCCTGAAGCAATTTCTCGGATGCGCTCTGCCGCCAGCTTCGCTCTCTCTTCCACCGCTTCGTTTTCTTCCTTTAATAAAAGTCTATAATCCATATATCAATCCATCCTCCCTGTCAAAAATTCATTTCCCCAGTTATCTATATCTAATGCAAGTCTCATTCAACGGGACTCTGTTATCAGCATATTACAGTATCACCAATGTAATACCCAGAAAAATCACTATGACATTCAGACAGATTCCTGAAATCTTAAACTGCCGGCGAGTTTTTACATCATCATAACTTAACACTCCCCAAATAACGCCAAAGAAGGCCAGTATCACCAGAAGGCAACCAATGAGTCCCCCGGCGATTCCTATTGTTCCATGGCTTGCTATGGATATCAGCAATAAAATAATAAATCCCACAAGTTCCACAATTCCCATAATCAATGTTATGACTGCGTTTTTGGAAATCTTTTTTTCTGAAAAAGACAAAGCATTTCTTGAAATCATATTTTATTCCTCTTTCTTCCCGCTCTTTTTCTGGCAATGCGTCCGTATCAGCCGGAACACTCTGAGAGCCAGACAGTAGCAGAGCCAGCCTGCCAGTCCGCCCAGGGTATTCATCATCAGATCATCCACATCGAACACCCCGACCTTCGTCACCAGCTGCAAACTCTCTATACAGAGCGTAAATAAAAATGTATATACCAATATCCGGGCAAAGCCGGTCTTTTTCGTTCTCCACAAAGGTATCAGCATTCCCACCGGAAAGAAAACCAGAAGATTTCCAATCAGATTAAGAAGAAATGCTCCTGTGCTGACATAATCCCGGTAAAGGATAAAACGGCGTATCTCCATAAACGGAATCAGATTATACCGATAAGTACTATATCCTTCCACCCGGCCCAGCCGGTCACTGAATAACACAAAATACAACACCACACAGCCGTATATGATTAAAAGGAATAAACTGACAGCGCCAATCTTCTTTCTGGTTATTTTTTTCAATATATCCAATTTCCTTCCATCACATAATACATGCAGGAACCAGCTTTTCCCGGCAGGCTCACACCTGCTTCTCCGAAAACCAATTCCTGCTTCCTCCGCCCTGCGGCCAGTCACGTTTGCAGCTTATCTGCTGCTCCATCTCAGCTATTAGATCATAATATTTTTTCTGGCAGACAAAGCTCTAGCTCCGTTAATAATCGTCAAAATTCCCAGGCTGATTCCCACAGCCATACAGAGAATCCCCACAACAATTCCTGAAGCGCCAATCTGATTCAAAGTCTTAAAAATCTTTTCATTCATAAAAGCATCGAGCCTCCTTATTTCACACCATACTGCTCATAATAAGCGTCAATTGCTGCCTTTATCTCGCCATCAATAATTATTTGACCTTTGTAAGGTTTATTATACAAATGTTCCACAACTTCTGCCATAGTCACGATGGCCGTGGTCTTGAATCCATAAGTATCCCGAATCTCCTGCAGCGCGCTCTTCTCGCCCTGTCCTCTTTCCATGCGATCCACGGAAACCACCAGACCGATCACCTCCACATCTCCCTGGGCCTTCACGATCGGCAGCGTCTCCTGAATGGAAGTGCCCGCTGTGGTCACATCCTCAATAATCACGACCTTATCTCCGTCCTGGATCGGACTTCCCAGCAGGATTCCCTTATCACCGTGGTCTTTAATCTCTTTCCTGTTGCTGCAATAGCGGATATCCTCACCATACTTCTCAGAGATGGCGATGGTCGCCGCCACAGATAGCGGAATGCCCTTATAAGCCGGTCCAAACAGTACGTCAAAATCTAAACCGAACTGATCCTTAATGGCCTGAGCATAATATTCTCCCAGTCTCTTTAACTGGGAGCCTGTCCGGTAAAATCCGGTATTAACAAAAAATGGCGTCTTCCTTCCGCTCTTGGTCACGAAATCGCCAAACTTCAGCACGCTGCAGTCAATCATAAACTCAATAAACTCTTTCTTATACTGTTCCATTTATCCAAACCTCCGTATTATGGACATAGAAGCCTCGTCTTCCCCCATGTCCTTATTTTCTGTTATATTTCTTTTCCATCATATCATACCCTTTAGCGAATTTCAATTGAGGAAATTTGTTTATGGACTAACGAACAGTGAAAAGTTTTTCCGTATTTCTTTTGGATACAAAAATTATCAATTTCATTACTCTTCCTGATC